>NZ_KV821931.1:43912-90648 GCF_001815785.1 Corynebacterium sp. HMSC056F09 | reverse complement strand
CAGGTGTCTACCAAACAGGGGTCAGGTCCGAGAGTCCACCATGCAGATCTTTCACCCGCGCCAACGCGGGCACAGAGTCAATATGACTTTCAATATGGAAACCATCAGACGATAACACCACACTCACCACTTTCTGTAAACATAAGGCCTAGACCCCACTATACACGTGTAAAACAATGCTAGGAACGGCCCTATTTTACAGGAAACATTCTGCCGCACACCGGCGTAACAATAGGGTGTACCCCAGGTGCCCCTACCAGCGCCCGCAGTTGAAGGCTTCACCTACCAAATGGTAAAGTTAGCTATATGCGAACCAGTCAGCGCTCCGAGATCCTGGAAGCTGCCCTCCGCGTCATGAACGCAGCGGAGGGTGGCGACATTACCCTTGACGCAGTGGCCCACGAGGCCGGGCTCACCAAACCGGGATTGCTATATCACTTCCGCAACCGCGACGTACTGCTCGCCGCGATCGTCGACCACGCTGCGGCCAACGTCGAGAACGACATGACTGCCACCCTTGGCAAGCCCCTCGAGAACGCCAACGCCACCGAGCGGCTCCTGAGCTACGTTCACGTCGCCGCCCACGGGGCCGCCAAGCGCGCCGAGTTCATCATCTGGGGCCAAGCGACGTATCGGCCCGAACTCACCGAACCGTGGACTACGCGGATGGGCCGCTGGCTCGAACTCCCGGACGATCTCGACGCCGCCACCCGAGCCAGGCTGACCACCGCCCGACTCGCCGCCGACGGACTCTGGGGCGCCCAGGCCACAGGTGTGTCCACCCTCCACGGCGCGGATCTCGAAGCCGTCGTCTCCAGCATTCGCTCCCTGATCGAAGGAACAACCCCATGAAGCAGTGGTTCCTGCTCGCTGGCGCCATCACTACCGAAGTGGCGGCGACGCTGTCTCTCAAGGCGGCGCTCAATCACCCATCCTGGTACATCGTGGTTGCTGCCGGATACATCGGCACTTTCGTCTTCCTCACCTTCTGCCTGCGCGAAGGAATGCAGATCGGCGTCGCCTATGGCATCTGGGGAGCCAGCGGGGTCGTGCTCGCCGCCGTGCTATCCGCCGCGATTTTCGGTGAACCTCTGACCGCTGTGATGGGTCTTGGAATGGTTGCGATCATCAGCGGTGTCCTCACCGTCGAACTCGGCTCCCAGAAAGCTCAGCAAACCGCAGCCCAGGAAGCAGGAGTCAACTCATGAGATGGATCTTCCTCGCAGGCGCCATCTTGTCCGAAGTCGTCGCGACCATGTCGCTACGAGCCTCCGACGGTGGCCGGGTGAAGAAATGGTTCATCGGCGTCATCGCGGGGTATCTCGTGGCGTTCGTCGCCTTAAGTCTCGCCTTGGCCGACGGCATGGCCCTTGGCGTCGCCTACGGCATCTGGGCAGCATCCGGCGTAGCTCTCACCGCGATCCTCGCCCGGGTCATCTTCCACGAACCCCTCACCCGAACCATGGCCCTCGGCATCCTCCTCATCGCCGTCGGAGTTCTCACCGTTGAACTCGGCGCCAACTTGGCGAACTGACGCATTTCCGCAGGTAAACCAGGCAGATTGGTGTGCTGCACCACGAGGCGCACAGACAAAGGCTCCCCAATGAGCGCCTGTGGGCCTAGCGTTGTGGATGTGATCACCTGTGTCGTCCACTACACCATCGACCCCGACCAGATCGCAGCCTTTGAACAGTTCGCCCGCGCTTGGATGCGGCATGTCGACGAACACGGCGGCACCCACCACGGGTACTACCTACCCGCGGAAGGTGTGAGTGACCGTGCGGAATCCCTGTTCAGCTTCCCCAGCCTGGCTGCCTACGAGCAGTACCGCACCTTGTTCGGCACCCACTCGGACTTCATCGCCGCTGACCGGATTCGAGACGAGTCCGAGTGCGTCCTGCGGTACGAGCGCACCTTCATGCGGCCGCTCCTACCCCAGGGACACTGAAAGGGACTCCGGCAGCACGCTCGGCACAACCCACAACGCCGCAGGTCAGCGCGTACAGATGGGTGTACTCTATATAACTAATATTACCTACGGAGATGGAATGATTGATTTTTTAGCGTGGAGTGGATCTGGGGCGGTCGTCGGGTCTTTTGCGACAATACTTTTCAATTACGTTAGAAACCGGAAAGTTGACAAGCAAAAGGAAAAATCTCTCGCCGATAGTAAGTTAGAGAAGAAGCGCATTCGGCAAATGGAGGCCGTTAGATCTGTCCTAGGGGAAACGCTAGAAGAAATGCAGCTTATAAGTAAGCCGCATGAAGTAGACAAGCTCGTATCTTCTGAAGAAGACTTTTCGGAAATTTCTAAGACGCTTGTGCAGAAATACCGTTTTCGAGTGAAGTCGGAGTTGGCAAAAGCGGATCCATTTGTATGTGATCCTTCAGTCAGGGAAAGCTTCGACAAGATTAAAGAAGCAGTATCTGATGAATGGTACGGTGATTTCCTTTTTGTTGTCGATTTCGCGACCGAGCGAAATGATGCCGAGGGGGTCATTCGTACATTTAGCGAGTATCTAGCAAAAGTAGCGGCAATTACAAACGAGGCACTTTCTAAGGCAGTGGAAGCATTGGACTCAGATGGACTTCCATTAACTGAGCTGGAAAGCGGCCCCGAGGTTGTCGAAAAGGTCAGACGGAAGCGCCGTTGACGGGACGGGCAAGGAACTACTCTTGCATTAATCGTCTTGTCGCTCTGTGTGGTTTCTTCATCTTTGTTATAGAGGTATGCCACATGTTTGCGTCCCCTGCGGGAAGTGCTGAACAATTCGGTAGTGGTTTCGCGGCACTTCTTGCCTTAGTCGGTTTCGCTGTGTTTCTGACTAGATCTTGTTGGATGCGGAGAGCTTCTAAATGTGGGTATCAAGTGACCGATAATCCGGACGATTATTCCCTAGAGAGAACCACGTTTTTTGCTTGGGTGCTTTTGGCTATCGTGCTGTTCATCGAAGCTTTGAAGTGTCCCAGGTTTTGTTCCGTTTGAGTAGATGGGAAAATCTGGAATATGCCAAGAAATTTGACCAGGATGCGAAGGATCGTGTGGTCCGTCTTGTAGAGGACCGCATCTTGGCGGAAAATATGTCGATGCAAGCCGCGTGCCAGGCAGTAGCCCCAAAGCTGGGGGTGTCATGGCACACAGCCCGTCAATGGACCCAACAGGCCCGCCGTGCGGGAAACATCCCAGAACCCGTGCCTGAAGATCTGGCCGCCGAAAACGCGAGGCTTCGCCGTGAAAATCAAGAGCTACGCGACACCAATGAACTTTTAAAGGCTGCCTCAGCTTTTTTCGCGTCGGAACTCGACCCAAAACGTCGGAAATGATCCGGTTCATCGATGAATACCGGAATCGTTTCTCTGTCGAGTTCATCTGTAAGACGTTGAAGAAAAACCGCGCTGGTGGGTTCATCACCTCGCGTGGGTATCGTCAGTCCAAGGCCCGTGGGGTAAGTGCTCGCGGCCTTCGTGATGCTGTGCTGGTTGAACGCATTAGTGCTATCCATCGGGATAATTACGGCATCTACGGTGTGCGGAAAATGTGGCATGCTCTTCATCGTGACGGAATCGATATCGGTCGTGAACAAACCGCGCGGCTGATGCGTCTAGCCGGTGTATCAGGCAAAGGCAAAGGCCGCTCGCCTATGACCACTCGCACACCTCAAAGGCCGGATTTGCGCCCGGACTTGGTGGAGCGAGAATTCAAAGCCGAAGGCCCGAACAAGCTGTGGGTGGCTGATATTACCTACGTGCGCACGAAGAAAGGCTTTGTGTATGCCGCGTTTGTCACCGATGTTTACTCCCGACGGATCGTTGGGTGGGCGTTATCAGATTCCATGCGCACCGAAGCGTTGCCGCTGCAAGCTCTCAACCAGGCGATCGCGTCTGCTGAGGAAACAACAGGTCTCATTCATCATTCGGATCACGGCTCGCAGTATGTCAGCGTTGTCTACAACGAGCGTCTTGCCCAGCACGGGATTGCCGCTTCCACCGGAACTGTTGGCGACTCCTATGACAATGCTCTGGCGGAAAACGTTAATGGTTCCTACAAAAACGAGCTGATCCATACTCGCAGGTGGGATGAGGTTGTCGAGGTGGAAATCGCGACGTTTGAGTGGGTGTCATGGTGGAACGAGACGAGGCTTCACCAAAGCTTGGGCTACCGCACGCCAGCTGAAGTGGAAACCGAATTTTGGGACCAGCACCCGCCGCAAGCAATAATAGAAATCAAGGCAAACGCCTAGGAACAAAACCCGGGGCACTTCACTTCGAGGACATCGAGGTTATTCGCCAACAGGTCCATGTAGGCTGCGCTGGAATCGGCGTAGAAGGCGAACTCGATGCCCTCGTTCTGTGCTGCACGGTCCCCCTTGTACTCCGGGTTCGGCTCGATGATCAGGTTCTGGTTGTGGTTCCATTCCTTGATCTTGTAAGGGCCGTTCGACACCGGGGATTCGCCAAAGCCCTGCGGGTCCTCCAGCGCGGCCGCCGGAACCGGGAAGTAAGCGTTGTAGCCTAAACGGCTCGGAAAGTCGCTTTCTGGCTGGGTGAGCTCGATGGTGAAGGTGCGTTCATCGATAACCTTGAGGCCCTCCATTTCCTTGACGCCTTCCCCGTAGCCCTTGATGGAGGAGAAGAAGCTCTCATTGAGCTGTTCGTTGGCCACCGCGTAATTCCACGTATCGACGAAGGAATCGGCCGTCACGGCTGAGCCATCAGAGAACTTCAGGTCAGGCTTGAGCGTGACCTTGTAGGTCTTGTCCCCTTCCTTGTCGATGGACTCCGCCATCTCGTTGTGCACGTTGCCGTCGGCGTCGTAGTACACCAATCCGGAAAACAGCATATCGACGATACGTCCGCCACCGTTCTCATTCGTCATCGCGGGAATGAGCCCCTGCTGCGGTTCGGTGCCCAGAACGCGAACATAGTTGGCACCGCCGGCGCTATCGGAGCTATCGCTTCCGCAGGCAGCAAGGGTAAAAGCAAGAGAGGCGGCGCCGACGACGCCGAGGAGCTTGCGCATGAGAGTCCTCCTGAAAGAGCAAAAACAAATTGTGCGTGATAACACTAGAAAGAATTTAGCATGTGGTACCTCACACCGCGGTGTAGTTCAAACACAAAAAGGCCCTCAGGAGAGGACTCAACTGAGCCATCCTGAGGGTCCAGCCCGCGACAGTCCGGGAAGGTCGCTCTCGGGCCCGGCACAACTTGGGCCCTTTTACTACGCCGTCTTTAGTACAACGCGCTGGCCAGCTTCGTGCGCGCGGCCAGCACGCGCGGGTCGCCGGAATCAAAGAGCCCGAAGAGCTCCAAGAGGCGGGTCTTGAGCTGCTCCTTGTCACCCCCGGCGGTACGCTTCATCGCCTCAATGAGGCGCTCGAAGGCGCGGTCGGGAGCACCGGCGACGACCTCCGCGTCGGCGGCGTCGAGCTGCTTTGCCACGTCTTCTGGGGCAGCATCCGCAGCGACGATGGGATCCTCGCTGCGGTTCGCTGGGTCCAAGCGCTTAAGCAGCAGCGTGGTATCACGAGCCTGCTTGATTTCCACGTTGTCTGGCTCAGCAGCCAGGATCTCCTCGTAGGTGGCGATGGCAGCGTCGAAATCGCCGCGGTTGAGCGCGTCCTCAGCAAGGCTCAGGCGCGGATCCGCGGCTTCTTCCTCGGGGTTCTCCCCCGCCACATCTTGGTCAGGCAAGCCCTTGAGCTGGGGGCCGAGCTTATCGACGATCGCCGCTACCCACTGCTCCAGGTTCTCGCGCGGCTGCCCGCCCTCAAAGTTGGTGACGGGCTGGCCGGCGGCGATGGCAACGGTGGTCGGCAGATTCTGTACGCCAAAGACCTGCGCCACCTGGGGCACGACATCGGCGTTGATATAGCCGACGATGAACTTCAGCCCACCTGCGGCCGCCATCTCCTCGAAGTCCTTCTTGAGCTGCTCGGAGGCCGGGGAGCGCGGCGAGCCAATCAAGGCGATGACGGGTACTTCCGCAGAGCGGCGCACCAAGTCATTCTCGAAGTTCTGCTCGGTGACCTCGAAGAAAGGGGCAATTCCTCCGCCGGAGCCGGCGGCTCCGGCATGTGCGGGTTGGGATTGTGCTTGCGCCCGCGCCTCCGCCTGCTGCTTGATGGCGCCTAGGTCGAGGGCTCCTCCTACGTACGGTCCGGTCACTTATTCTCCTCCAGGTAACGGTTAACGGAATCTACTTTTTGGGTTATCTGCCCGGTCACGCCTTCGCGGATATCGGCCTTAATCACCAGGCTCGTGCGCGGCGAGACAGCACGCACGGCATCGGTGGCCTCCTTGATGACTGCGAAGACTTCATCCCACTCACCCTCGATGATGGTGAACATGGCATTGGTCTCGTTTGGCAGGCCGGAGGCCCGGACGACGCGCACTGCTTCAGCAACGGCATCGGACATCTCAGCGCGTTCATCACCCACGACACTGGGGGCTACGGAAAAGGCAACAATCATGCCCGCTATCCTACCGCCGCTCCCAGCAGTGCCGGTGCCAGTGTCGGCGATCATCTGCGCGCCCACCGGTGTCCCGCGGCCACGCCACGATGTGCGCCACCCCGGGAGGGATGTTTTGGTTGCATCCCGGGCACACGTAGTATTTCTGGGCGGCGGCGCTACCGACGTGTCGCATGAGGAATGGCTCCCCATGGGTCCAGCGCGGTCCAGAAACGGTTTGTGAACCGAGGAACGAGCTTCCATCGCGCGGCAGGGAGCGCGGCTCCGCACGAATTCGGCGGTTGCGACGAGGCACTAGAACAACCGCAGTTCGTTGGACTCGATGCCGCGCAGCTCCTGGTAATCCAAGACGACGCAACGAATGCCGCGGTCCTCCGCCAAGGTCCGCGCCTGGGGCTTGATTTCCTGCGCGGCGAACACGCCGTGGACGGGTGCCAGCAAATCATCGCGGTTCAGCAATTCGAGGTAGCGCGTGAGCTGCTCGACACCATCGATACCGCCGCGGCGCTTGACCTCCACGGCGACGAACTCGTTCTTATCATTCTTGGCCATGATGTCCACCGGACCAATAGCCGTGGGATACTCGCGACGCACGAGCGAGTACTTCTCCCCCAACGTTTCGATGTGCTCGGCCAGAAGCTCCTGTAGGTGTGCCTCCACGCCATCTTTGACCAGGCCTGGGTCTTCCCCCAACTCCATGTCGATCTCTTGGTGGATCTGCGAGATGGTGATGCGCAACTGCTCACCTTTCGGGTTCTCCACCAGCCACAGCTTCTCCCCCGTGTCTTCGCCGTCGATATCCTCAATCGCCGACTCCTCAAAGGTGCACGGCGGCGTCATCCAGTTCAGAGGTTTGTAGGCGCGGTCATCCGCATGGATGGACACCGAACCATCGGCCTTGATGAGGATGAGACGGTCCGCCATGGGAAGGTGGGCGTCGAGGCGACCGACGTAATCTACGGAGCATTGGGCGATGACAACACGCATGCCCTCTACCCTATCGTTGGCCGCTACTTCTTAGGTAAACGGGTAGCCCGCTGGCGCATCTGGTGATAATCCAGCTTCTCCTGACGCTTCGACGGGGCGGATTCCACCCACGCGTTCAAGGCCATAATTCCCTGCGCATCGGAGGCAATCTCATAGTCCTGCCCATCGACGCTAATCTGGATGATTTGGTGGCCGGAGGGCATAAAAGAAGCCTCGTCATCGTCCATAGGGCGGATGCTACCCAGTTCGATGTCGAGGCGATTAAAGCGCTTGTTGGCGCGGGGCATGACGGAGCGAAGCTTAAAATACTTCATGAACTCACCGTCATAGCGCACGAGACCATGACGCCATGTATAAGAGTCCTTCGACGGGAGTCGGCGCAACAGAATGCTCGTGCCACGGGATCGCACGGTGAAAAAGCGCACCGCCGCCAGGATGAGGAAAACCAAGAGGACCAGTGCACACAGACCCAAAAGAATTGTTAGCCCCTGAAGCACCTGAGAATTCATGGGTTGATTGTACCGCCGTTGGAGCAGGCAATGCTAGTTCTTGGTGGTACCTCCTAGCCCGCAGGTACCCCTCCCATAGAACACGAAGGAACCCCACCCCCTCGTAGCGAGGGTGTGGGGTTCCTAGGTGAGAGTGGGAAGGGCGGTCATTGCTGCCCGTCGTTTCCCTCTCCGCTCATCCGTTAGCTGTTGAGGCGGCGGGCGGCGCGCAGTGCGGCGTCACCACGGGACCTCGTGAGCTCACGCTCAGACTTCAGGTCTTCCTGTGCCTGGGCTTCATCGACCTCGGAGGCCCAGATGGACCAGTCGGCGAGGACGGTGATCTTGTTGTCGGACACGGAGAGGAAGCCACCCTGGACAGCGGCGACGCGACGGTCGCCGTCGACTGGGTGGATGGTCACAACACCATTGTCGATCAACTGACCGACCATGGGCTCATGACCAGGAAGCACGCCGATCTCACCCTCGGTGGTCTCAGCCGTCACCATGGTGGCCTTGCCGGTCCACAGCAGGCGCTCGACGGAAACCAATTCGGCGGTGATGTCAGCCATGTGCCTCTCCCTACTTCTTCTCAGTCAGCTTCTTGTACGCAGCCTCGACGTCGTCCAAGCCACCCAGGCCGTTGAAGGCCTGCTCCGGGTAGTGGTCGAATTCGCCGTTGCAGATGCGCTCGAAAGCATCGATGGTATCGGCCAGCGGCACGTAGGAGCCCGGCAGGCCGGTGAACTTCTCTGCGACGAAGAAGTTCTGGCCCAGGAAGCGCTCGATACGGCGAGCACGCTGAACGGTAATCTTGTCTTCCTCAGACAGCTCATCCATACCAAGGATGGCGATGATGTCCTGAAGCTCCTTGTTCTTCTGCAGAATACCGATGACGCGCTGTGCAACCTCGTAGTGGCGCTCGCCCACGATGGACGGCTCCAGAATACGAGAGGTAGAGGTCAGCGGGTTCACTGCCGGGTAAATACCCTTCGAAGCAATACCACGGTCCAACTCGGTGGTGGCATCGAGGTGGGCGAAGGTGGTCGCCGGAGCCGGGTCGGTGTAGTCATCGGCCGGCACGTAGACGGCCTGCAGGGAGGTAATGGACTTACCCTTGGTGGAGGTAATACGCTCCTGCAGCACACCCATCTCATCAGCCAGAGTCGGCTGGTAACCCACGGCGGAAGGCATGCGGCCCAGCAGGGTCGACACCTCAGAACCGGCCTGGGTGAAACGGAAGATGTTGTCGATGAACAGCAGCACGTCCTGGTTCTGCACATCGCGGAAGTACTCCGCCATGGTCAGGCCGGACAGAGCCACGCGCATACGGACTCCTGGCGGCTCATCCATCTGGCCGAAGACAAGTGCGGTGTCCTGGAGAACGCCCATCTCTTCCATCTCGAGGAAGAGGTCGGTGCCCTCACGGGTGCGCTCGCCGACGCCGGCGAAGACGGAGGTACCGGAGAACTCGCGTGCGATACGAGTAATCATCTCCTGGATAAGAACGGTCTTACCCACACCTGCACCACCGAACAGGCCGATCTTGCCGCCCTTCACGTACGGGGTCAGCAGGTCGATGACCTTAATACCGGTCTCCAGAATCTCGGTCTTACCCTCGAGCTGGTCGAAAGCCGGCGGCTCGCGGTGGATGCCCCACTGCTCGCCATCGCGGCCCAGACCCGGCTGGTCAAGGCAGTCACCGAGGGCGTTGAAGACGTGGCCCTTGACCACATCGCCCACCGGGACGGAAATCGGCTTGCCGGTGTCGGTCACGGCGGCACCGCGGACGAGGCCGTCGGTCGGAGCCATGGACACGGCACGGACGAGGTTGTCACCGAGGTGCTGAGCGACCTCAAGGGTGACGGTCTTTGCAACAGCCTCGAGGGTCACCTCGACGGTCAGTGCGTTGTACAGTGCCGGCAGCCCGCCACGCGGAAACTCCACGTCGACGACCGGACCGATGACACGCACCACACGGCCGGCGGTAGCCGACGACTGTGTGTTCTGCTCTTGCAGAGCTGTAGTCATAATCTAGTCACTTTCTGCGCTTTCGGCGAGCGCCCCAGCGCCACCGACGATCTCTGTGATTTCTTGGGTAATCTGCGCCTGACGGGCCTGGTTGGCCACGCGCGAGAGGTCCTTGACCAGCTCGGTAGCGTTGTCGGTTGCAGACTTCATTGCGGTACGGCGTGCGGCGGACTCGGAGGCCGAGGACTCCAAGAACATCGCAAATAGGAGGCGAGACACGTACTGCGGAAGCAGCGCTTCCATCAGGGTGTCCGCATCCGGCTCGAAGTCGTAATCAGGGGTGATCTGATTGTTCGGCTCGGCGTCGGAAAGCGCGGACTCACCCAGGTTGTAGTCCTCTTCCTCGATAACCGGTACCACCGGCAGCAGCTGCTGCACACGCGCGGTCTGGGTCAGCATGGACTCGAACTCGGTGTACACGACGTGTACCTGGTCGAAACCGCGAACGGTCTCGCCCTCCACGTTAATGCCCTCGCGGGTCTTGGCCTGGCCGTTCGAACCGGCGACGAAGCCGTCGATAATGTGGCGGCGCACATCGTGCGTCTTTTCCCAGGTCGGATCCTGCGAGAATCCAGTCCAGCTGCCTGCGACCTCGTCCTCACGGAACTTGTAGAAGCCAACGCCCTTGTTGCCGGTCACGTAGCGGACGGTCTCGAAACCCTCGCTCTTGAGCAGGGCTTCCAGCTCGGCCGCCTTCTTGAAGATGTTGTTGTTGTAGCCACCGCACATACCGCGGTCCGAAGAGACCACGAGAATAGCGGCAACCTTCGCATCTTCGCGTTCCCGGAGCATCGGGTGATCCAAGGACGTGTGCGCCGCCAGCTTGTTAAGCACGTTGGACAGTTCACGTGCATAAGGCTGCGCCGCTTCTACCCTGGCCTGAGCCTTGGTAATGCGCGAGGTAGCAATGAGCTCCTGTGCCTTGGTGATCTTCTTGGTGGAATTGACGGACCGGATACGGTCACGCAGTTCACGAAGATTAGCCATGGTGTTCGCTCCTCCCTTCTTTTTCTAGACGGTTAATTCTTAGAGCGTGCGAAACTCTATTTGGCCGTCTTGCGGGAGACGTTGAGCTCGGTCTTATTCACATCATCCGCGGCGAGCGGGTCAACCGGCGCCTCGGTACCAAGGTTGTTGCCCTCGGTCGTGCGGAAGGACGGAGTGAAGTCCTTTGCTGCTGCAACAAGTGCATCCTTGGACTCGTCGGTCAGAGCGGTACCGCCCTGGATCTGCTCGAACACCTGCGGGGTTGCAGAGTTGAGGTGGTCGTGCAGCTCCTTCTCGAAGCGGCGTACGTCCTCGACGGGAACGACGTCGAAGATGCCCTGGTCTGCGAGGAAGATGGACACCATCTGGTACTCGACAGGCTGCGGGGAGGACTCGGACTGCTTGAGCAGCTCGACGAGGCGCTCACCGCGCTCCAGCTGAGCCTTGGAAGCCGGATCCAGGTCGGATGCGAAGGCCGCGAAGGCCTGCAGGTCACGGTAGGCAGCCAGCTCGAGACGGAGGTTACCGGCAACCTTCTTCATACCCTTGGTCTGTGCGGCACCACCAACACGGGAGACGGACACACCGACGTTAATTGCCGGACGGACGCCCTGGTTGAACAGGTCGGACTCCAGGAAGACCTGGCCGTCGGTAATAGAAATAACGTTGGTCGGAATGAAGGCGGAGACGTCGTTCGCCTTGGTCTCAATGATCGGCAGTGCGGTCATGGAACCTGCACCCATGTCGTCAGAGAGCTTTGCAGCACGCTCCAGCAGACGGGAGTGGAGGTAGAAGACGTCGCCCGGGTAAGCCTCGCGGCCCGGCGGACGGCGCAGCAGAAGGGAAATCGCACGGTAGGCCTCAGCCTGCTTGGTCAGATCATCGTAAATGATCAGGACGTGGTTGCCCTGGTACATCCAGTGCTGACCCAGAGCTGCACCGGAGAACGGTGCCAGCCACTTGAAGCCGGCGGCGTCGGATGCCGGAGCAGCCACGATGGTGGTGTACTCCAGAGCGCCGTGCTGCTCCAGGGTGTGGCGCACACCAGCAATGGTGGAGCCCTTCTGGCCGATGGCGACGTAGATGCAGCGGACCTGCTTGTTCTTGTCGCCAGACTCCCAGTTAGCCTTCTGGTTCAGGATGGTGTCGATACAGACGGCGGTCTTACCCGTCTTACGGTCACCAATGATCAGCTGACGCTGACCACGACCAATCGGGGTCATCGCGTCAATAGCCTTGATGCCGGTCTGCATCGGCTCTTCCACCGGCTGACGCTGCAGCACGGACGGTGCCTGCAGCTCGAGGACGCGGTCCTCTTCAGCGGTGATCGGGCCCATGCCGTCAATCGGCTGGCCCAGGGGGTTGATAACGCGGCCGAGGAATTCCTCGCCCACAGGGATGGAGAGAACCTCGCCGGTCCTCTTGACCTCGTCGCCTTCTTTAAGCGACTCGAAGTTGCCCAAGACCACGACACCGATGGAGTTGGTGTCAAGGTTCTGTGCGACGCCAATTACGCCGCCGGGGAACTCGAGCAGCTCATTCGCCATGACGGACGGCAGGCCCGAAACCTGCGCAATACCGTCAGCTGCCGAAATGACCACGCCGACCTCCTCACGGGAGGCCTCCGCGGAGTAGCTCGAGGTGTAGTTCGCAATCGCGCTACGGATCTCGTCGGAGGAGATCGTCAGCTCCGCCATGTTCTTCCTGCTCTCGGTAGTATCTTCCAGCAATTACTTAATCGTTTCTGTCGTTTCGGCTTATGCCATCTGCGCGCGAAGGCGAGCAATCTTGCCTGCCGTCGAACCATCGATGACTTCGTCGCCGACGCGGATGGTCATACCACCGAGGAGGCTGGTGTCAACCTCAGAGTGGATGGACATCGCACGACCATAAATTTTGCCCAGCTTTTCAGCGAGTGCTGCCCGCTGGCTATCGTTCAGCTCACCCGCCGAGGTCACGCGCGCGATGGTACGGCCCTGCAGCTTGGCTGCAGTGTCCGCCAATCCGGCGAGATCATCAATCGGGTTCTGCTCCGGGCGGCCAATGGCCTGCAGCGCAAGCGCTTCAGTAACCATCGTGACCTTGCCGTAGAGCACGCTTGCCAGCAGCCCAACCTTGCGGTCGGACGTCGCAGTACGGTCTGAAAGCAGCTGGGTCAGTTCGCCTTCGCGGTCAAGCACGCGCGACAGGGAGAAGAGTTCGTCTTCCACCTGGCCCAGCTTGCCCTCAAACTCAGCGCCGCGCAGCAGTGCGCGACGGCCAAGGATGATAAGGCCGCGGGCGATATCACGCGGGGTCGACCACTGTGCGGCGGCTGCCTCCTGGAGCACCTGCAGTGCTACCGGGGAAACCTTGCCGCCGAAAAGGGTCTGGACCAGGGACTTGCGCTCCTCAGAGGTGGAGGCGTCGTCGGTCAGCGCGACGCGCAGCTCGCGGTCGCCGTCGAGGACGCGGACCACCTCAAAGAGGTCCTGGCCTGCCTGGGTAGCAGTCGCCACCGAGCGGTCACCGGAGAGGAACTCATCCAGCTTGGACTCAACGGTAGCGAGTGCTTCGCGGCTAGCTGCCTTCATCGTTGCCTACTTTCCGGCCGGTGCCACAGTGTCGAGCTCGGACAGGAAGTTATCAATGGTGGAGGACTGCTTGGTGGCGTCCGAAAGTTCGCCGCCGAGCAGCTTCTCTGCCAGGTTGATGGAGTTCTGTCCGATGTCGGAACGCAGCTCAGACACGACCTGTGCGCGGGAAGCTTCAAGCTGCTTCTCGCCAGCGGTCAGAATGCGACGAGACTCTTCTTCTGCAGCTTCCTTAGCCTCTGCCTCGATCAGCTTGCCGCGCTCGCGCGCCTGCTCACGAATCTCCGCAGCCTCTGCTCGCGCGTCAGCGAGCTGAGCATTGTACTTTTCCAGAGCGGCCTTTGCTTCGGCCTGCTGAGCCTCCGCACGCTTAAGGCCACCTTCGATCCGGTCTTCACGCTCCTGCAGCATCTTGTTGTATGCCGGAAGAACGAGCTTCCAGAACACAATCAGGATGATGGTGAACGGAATGATCGACCAGACCAAGTCGTACATCTTGGGCAGAAGGATAGAGTTGCCCGACTCGAGGGGCAGGGTTTCACTTCCTTCTGCTGCAAGGTAGTAAATGACGTTGTTCATGGGGCTCCGTTCTTAAAGTTCGATTTACTTTGTGTAAAGCGCTCTTTAGAACAGGAAGCCTGCAACGAGGCCAATCAGGGCGAGGGCCTCAACGAAGGCGATACCCAGGAACATGGTGGTACGCAGCTGGCCAGCCATCTCCGGCTGACGTGCCATGCCCTCGACGGTCTTGCCGACGAGGATACCGATGCCCAGACCCGGGCCGATGGTTGCGATGCCGTAGCCGATGGCGCCGAGGCCCTTGAGGGTGGACTCGTCAGCAGCCTGAGCAAGAATGATTTCGTTCATGATGAAAGTCGTTCCCTTTCAAAGTTTTCCCACGGATTCTTCCGCGGGGGATGTGGTGGTTTTGGGGTATTTAGTTAACCGCGAGGTTCGCGTTGTTGTTAGTGCGAATCTGCATGCAGCGACAGTTCGATGTATACCGCCGTCAGCAGGGCGAAAATGTATGCCTGCAGGAAGATGACGATAATTTCGTACAGCGTGAACAGAACCGCTGCGACCAGAGTGAGGCCACTCAGTGCAGTCCAACCGTTGAACTGGAAGAAGAAGAAGTTCGTTGCCGAGTACAACAGGACCAAAATGAGGTGGCCAGCCAGGAAGTTCGCCATCAGACGAAGAGCCAGCGTGACTGGGCGCATGACAAACGTAGAGAAAGCCTCAATCGGTACGACAAGCACGTGCAGCAACGGCGGCAGGTTAGGAATAACCACCGAGGACTTGATGAACTTGCCGAAGCCAAAGCGCTTGGCGCCGGCGTAAATCATGGCGATGTACGCGACGACAGCCAGCACGATTGGCATACCAATACGAGCGTTCGGAGAGATGTTTAGAGCTGGAACAATAGTTGCTACGTTCCAGAACAAAACACCGAAGAAGATCGTGGCCAGGATCGGAAGGAATCGACGTCCTTCCTTGCGGCCCAAGATGTCTTCTGCGATGTGAATTCGTACGAAGTCAATCGCATGCTCCGCTACGTTTTGCAATCCTTTAGGAACCAGCTTCGGGTTCCTGAAGGCGACAACAAAAAGGAGCACCAGGATGGCCGCCATGAACAGACGAACCAGCATGATGCGATCCAAAGCGAACCAACCGTTGGCGAAATCGGCGAAAAGAAGATCGACGACTTCACCATCATCGGTTACGTGCCCCGGGAAAAATTCTGGATCCAGTTCGGGTGCGTGAAACTCACCCTTCATGGCCAATGTCGTAACGCTCAGCGTTCTCTCCCGTGTTCGGGCCACACAGCTTGTCGAAGGCTATGTGGTGCGATGGACGTCTCAAGCTCTTTGCCCTGTCTACGGACTCCGTCGCACATCAGCGTAAACAGGGCAAGGATAAACCGTACTTTTTCGGGATAGCATGGCGCTAACCCGCGGTAACCCGAAGAGAATGCTATCAGTTCGCCCTCAAGTTTTCGCACGTGGGGGCCCCGTTGCGGCCCTAAAGGCACAGCCTAGTGCCAGTGGGCGCTATAAAACGCCCACATTCTGCCGAAACCCTGCCAAGTGTATTTGGTCACACACCCGTGTTTTCCCACCTTGACGGGGGTAACGGGCGCTGTCGCCGTGGCCACTTAACTACACAAAAAGCCACCCTCCCGGGGTCACCGGAAGCAGTGGCTTACTCTAAAAGGTCGAGACTGGCTAAGACACGTAGGTCACGTTGGATGTAATCACACCCCAGACCTCAGTGCCGAGTGTTACCGCCAGCGCCAGCAGCACGGTGACGAACAGCGCCATCGTGTCGTAGAACTCAAGATCCTTAATCAGCAACAGCACCATAATCAGGATGACCACCTTGAGCAGCCAGCCGCCGAGCACCACCGCCATCGTGGTCGACGGCGTGGTGCGCGCAGTAAGAAGAACTGAGGCCGCGGTAAAGAGCACGAAGCCGCCGCCGATGGCCGCGCCGACGAGTACGCCCCAGATTCCGGGCAACCCGCGGACACCGCCCCAGATAGCCAGGGACGCGATGGTCACGACGACAAGGCCGATGGCCCCGAGGCGGAGCGCACGCTTGAGGGGGCGCCGATGATCGTCGTACGGCGAAAGCTCTTCGGAGGTCGTTGAATCAGTCACAGCCCCATACCCTACCTCAGGAGGGATCCGTTTCCAGCACCACGCTGGTGGGACGCGGCTGGCGCCCAAGCTTGCCCTGGCGCAGCGGAATCAGGGTCACGCCAAAGGCCACAACGAGCGCGACAAGCGCTAGTACGACGGCCACGGGCGCGGGGACGATGGAAAAAGAGACCGCCCCGAAGGCCACCGCAGAGACCCACAGGTACAGCACCAACACGGTGCGGCGGTGGGTGTGCCCCAGCGAGAGCAGCCGGTGGTGGATGTGGGCCTTGTCCGCGGCAAAGGGCGAACGCCCCTGAGATACGCGGCGAATAACAGCCCAGACAAGGTCGAGGACTGGAATAAAGACCGCAGCAACAACAACGATAACGGGTGACATCAGCGCCACGATGTCCACGGTTCCATAGAGCGACATGTTGATCTTGCCCGACGCGGAGGTGGATGCAGCCGCCAGCAGCAAGCCAATGAGCATCGCTCCGCTGTCCCCCATGAAGATGCGAGAGGGCTCGAAGTTATGCGGGAGGAACCCGGCACACACGCCCACGAGCGCCGCCGCGATAATCGCCGGCGGATAGGCGGAGACCGCCCCACCCTGGTCGTGCAGCACGGTCAGCGAGAAAACCAGGATGGCACCACCTGCAATCATGCCCAGCCCGGCAGCCAGCCCATCGAGCCCGTCCACGAAGTTGATGGCGTTGATGAGCAGGACCGTAAAGAACGTAGTCAAGAGTGTTCCCTGGACCTGGTCGAGGATGACCGTGGTTCCATCACCAAAGGGCAAGAAGAGAAGAGTCCACGTCAGACCGAGACCGCTCATGATGGCCGCCGCCACCAATTGCCCGATCAGCTTGACCAGAGCACTCAGTTCCAGCAGGTCATCCACCACGCCGACGATGACAATGGCCGCGGCTGACCACAGCACAGCGTTCATCTCCGGCGTGACCGGCATAAACCCGCGAGTCAAGGCTGGAAGCTGGCCCGCGAGATAGACAGCAGCCGCAAACCCCGTAAACATGGCAACGCCACCCAACTGCGGGGTGGGTTGCGAGTGACTATCACGCAGACGAATCTCCGCCACCTGGCCGCTGCGCACCAAGACGCTGCGCACCAGTCCGGTGGTGATGTAGGTAAACGCCGCCGCGACGAAAATGATCAACGCCAGTTCGCGCAGCGGCACTCCGGTTCCAGCCACTGATGTCTCCTTAAGAGGATTGGCTACCCGGCCGGGTGCGCAAGGACTTTGCAGACACTCCGATGACCTCGCCAATCTGCTCGGCGCTCAGCGCGCCTTCGCGCAAGAGGTAGGGGCGCGGACCGGACAAGTCGATGATGGTAGACGGCTTGCCCACCTCGGCTTCTCCCCCATCCAGGTAGACCGTGACGGCCTTGCCCAGCTGCTGCTTGGCGGCAATCGCGGTGGTCGGCGGGGTTTGTCCGGAAATGTTCGCGGAGGAGACCGCCATGGGGCCGACCTCGCGGAGGAGCTCAATAGCAATGGGGTGCAGGGGCATACGCAGCATCACCGTGCCACGGGTATCGCCCAAGTTCCAAGGCAGCGAAGGCGCTTGCGGCACCACGATGGACAGCCCACCCGGCCAGAAGGCCTCGATGAGGGTCTGCGCGGTGTCATCCAACGAAGCGACAAGCCCCTTGACAGTGTCCCAGGAGCCGACGAGCACCGGCACCGGCATGTCCGGGCCGCGGTGCTTGGTGGCCAAAAGGCTGGCCACGGCATCGTTATCGAAAGCATCGCAGCCCAGCCCGTAGAGCGTGTCGGTGGGCATCACGACGAGTCGGCCTGACTTGGCTGCTTTGACGGCAAGTGCCATGCCTTCCTCGCGCTCAGCAGCGTCCGCACAGTTATAAATCTGTCCCTGCATTGGTCTCTCCTTTAATCCCGTTCTTGTCGGCTTGTCGACCAATCTTCGACCAATCTACTGTACTCCCCGCTTCGCTGTGACAAATCGTGCGGTGCCAGTGAGGTCTTTGAGCACCTCGATATCGCTGAAGCCGCCGTGCGCGCGCAGGGCTTCCTGCACTTGTTGGGAGGTCTCGTCGTCGTGCTCAATGCCCACACGCCCGCCGGGGCGCAGCAGCGCGGCGATGGTCGGAATCATCGCGTTGATGGTCTCCATGCCGTCTGCTCCCCCAAACACCGCATCGTGCGGATCCTGGTAGACCTCTGGGTCCAGGTCCGGGGTCTCCGGAACGTAGGGCGGGTTGGTGAGCACGAGGTCAACGGTGCCGTGCAGCTCCGACAAGAGCTGGGCGTCGGTGACGTCGCCCTGCACCACGTTCACAGAACCCGCCCGGCCGCGCACAGCGGTTGCGGCATTGCGCCGGGTGTAGGCCAGGGCGGCGTCGGCAAGCTCCACTGCCCACACCTGGGCCTGCGGCACATAGTGGGCGACGTACAGCGCCAGCGCCCCGGATCCGGCGCACAGATCCACGACGCGGGGAGATTGCGAGTTAAGTTTCGTCGTCCCCAACGAGTTAAATTTCGTCATCTTCCCCGAGTTAAATTTCGTAAGAAATTTAACTCCCCAGTCGGCGAGCACCTCCGTCTCCGGGCGCGGGATGAACACGCCGGGGCCCACCTCGAGTTCGAGGGCGCCGAACCACGCCACGCCCAGGATGTGCTGGAGGGGCTCGCGCGCTTCACGACGCCCCACCAACGCCCCATATGCCACGTCAAAGCCGGGCATCGGAGCCTCGTTAAGCGGGATGTCCATGTGGCCGCAGTGGATGAGGTGGGCAGCCAGCAGGCGCGCGTCCCACTCGGATGAAGGTACCCCGGCAGCGCGAAGGCGCTCCGTGGCATCACGAAGCGCCTCCCGATAGGTGTGAAAAGTCACCGAATTAAACCGTGCCTTAGCCTTAGTCCTCAGCCTCAAGGCGCTCTGCGCGTTCTTGGGCTTGCAGGGCGTCGATGAGGTCCTGCATGTCACCGTTGAGCACGGAATCCAGGTTATTGGCCTTGTATCCGATGCGGTGGTCGGTGATGCGGTTCTCCGGCCAGTTATAGGTGCGGATGCGCTCGGAGCGGTCCATGGTGCGCACCTGGGAAGCACGCTGCTCGCCGGCCTCGGCCTCGCGGGCCTCGCGCTCCATCTGGTCCAGGCGTGCCTGCAGCACCTGCAGGGCGCGCGCCTTGTTCTGGATCTGGGAGCGTTCCTTCTGACAGGTCACCACCAGGCCGGTCGGCAGGTGGGTAATACGCACCGCGGAGTCGGTGGTATTCACGCCCTGGCCGCCCTTACCGGAGGAACGGTAAACGTCGACGCGGATGTCCTTGTCATCGATGTTGACGGCTTCGACTTCTTCCGGTTCCGGGTAGACCAGCACACCAGCTGCGGAGGTCTGGATTCGGCCCTGGGACTCGGTCACCGGCACGCGCTGCACGCGGTGGACGCCGCCCTCGAACTTGAACACGCTCCACGCGCCATCGCGCGAGGGGGTCTTGGACTTGAAGGAGATGGACATGTCCTTCACACCACCGAGGTCGGACTCGTTAAGGCCCAAGACCTCCCACTGGAAGCCGACCTTATCGGCGTAGCGCTCGTACATGCGGGCCAGGTCGCCGGCGAAGAGTGCTGCCTCTTCGCCGCCGGCACCGGCCTTGATCTCCATGATGATGTCCTCGGAGTCATGCTCATCGCGCGGGGCCAGCAGGTCCGCGAGCTTTTCCTCCAGCTGAACGACGAGCGGCTCAAGGCGGTCGACCTCGGGCTGGAACTCGTGGTCCTCGTAGGCCATCTCTTTGGCATCGGCCAGGTCCTGGCGAGCCTGGACCAACTCGTCGTTCACGGCGACGACGGGTCGCAGTTCGGCGTAGCGCTTGGACAGCTTGCGGAATTGGGACTGATCACCGGCTACCTCCGGGTCAGCCATCTGCATTTCGATGCCTTGGAACTCGGAGACAATGTCATCGACGAGGGAAACCTGGTTAGACATTACTTGTAGTCCTCCTCATCCGTGTCAGCCGCCATGGGCGCGGACGAGGCCACCTGCATGAGGAACTCGCCGTTGGAGCGGGTCTTCTTGAGCTGCTTAATCAGCAGGTCAATAGCGGCGAAGGAGTCCAGGCCGGAGAGGATGCGGCGCAGCTTGGTCATGATGCGTGCTTCCTCCGGAACCAGCAGGAGCTCGTCCTTGCGGGTGCCGGACGGGTTGACATCCACGGCCGGGAAAATGCGGCGCTCGGAGATGGCGCGGTCCAGCTTGAGCTCGGCGTTGCCGGTGCCCTTGAACTCCTCGAAGATGACGGTGTCACCGGTGGAGCCGGTCTCCACCATGGCGGTGGCGATGATGGTCAGCGAGCCGCCGTTCTCGATGTTGCGGGCAGCACCCAGGAAGCGCTTCGGCGGGTACAGGGCGTTGGAGTCCACACCACCGGACAGGATGCGGCCGGATGCCGGGGAGGAGTTGTTGTAAGCACGGCCGAGGCGGGTGATGGAGTCGAGCAGGACGACGACGTCCTTGCCCTGCTCCACCAAGCGCTTGGCGCGCTCGATGGCCAGCTCCGCCACCGAGGTGTGCTCTGACGGCGGGCGGTCGAAGGTGGAGGCGATGACCTCACCATTGACGCTGCGCTGCATGTCGGTGACCTCTTCGGGGCGCTCGTCCACGAGGACGACCATGAGGTAGCACTCCGGGTTGTTCGTGGCGATGGCGTTGGCGATATTTTGCAGGATCGTCGTCTTACCGGCCTTCGGCGGGGAGACGATGAGCGCGCGCTGGCCCTTACCAATCGGCATGATGAGGTCGATGACGCGGGTGGTGAGGATTTTCGGGTCCGTCTCCAAGCGCAGGCGCTGGTTTGGGTACAGCGGCGTGAGCTTGGCGAAGTCCGGGCGCTCCTTCGCGGTCGACGGATCTAGGCCGTTGACGGTGTCGACCTCCACGAGCTGGTTGTACTTGCGGCGGTTGCGGCCGTTGCCGTGGGTGTGGGTCGGGCCCGAGACCTTGACCTTGCCGGTCAGGGCGTCGCCGGAACGCAGGCCCAGGCGGCGCACGAGGTTGTTGTTGACAAAGACATCGGAGCTGGCCGCGCGGTAGCCGGTAGTGCGCAGGAAGGCCACGTTGTTGTCGACGACCTCGAGGATGCCGCCCACTACCTGCACTTCATCGCCCTCGCGGATCTGCAGGTCATTGCCACCGTTGCCGCCGCCATCGCGGTCACGCCCGCGGCGGTTGCGACGGTTACGGCGATTGCGGCGGCCACCGCCGCCGTTGTTGTCATCATCGTTGCGGTGGTTATCGCGGCGGTTGTTGTTGCCGCCCCCGTTATTGCCACCGCCGTTGTTGCCACCGTTGCCGTGGTCCCCGTTATCGGAGTTGTCGGAGTTGTTGCCGCCACGGGACTGGTTACCCTCCGACTTGGACTGCTTGTCCTCGGCGCCGTTGCCATTTCCGTTGCCGTTGTTATTGCCCTTGGCTTCTTCGCGGGCCTCGCGCTCCTGGCGGCGCGCGCGGTTACGGCGGGCGCGGCGGGCCTGGGAGCGGGACTCGTAGCGCTGCTCGTCGTGGCCGTCCTTCTGCTCGGACTCCTGAGCGCCGTCCTCGCCCTTGTGAGTGTTCTCAGGCTCCTGCTTCTCGGAGGCCTGGTCAGCAGCGCCGGCAGGGCGGGAAGCCTTGCGGGTCGCGCGGCGCGGCTGCGCGTCCTTCTTCGACTCCTTCTGTGCGGAGTCCTCTGCGGCGGGTGCGTCCTTAGCCTCGCCCTGGGCAGCGGCCTTCGCGCCGCGCGCCGGCACCTGGCCGGTGGTCAGGGCAGTAATGAGATCCCCCTTGCGCAGTCCGGAGACGCCGCGAAGTCCGCGCTCCGCAGCTAGCTTGCGCAATTCCGGCAGCTTCAGGGAGGCGAGATCCTGTGCTGCGGTCTTGTCCGTATCGCTCACGGATATCCTTTCGTCGCTTCACCAACGCGCGCCGTCTTGTCTGCCGCACCTGCACTGTGCGTGGTGCTGTTCCAAGCGGGCGTTGGAAGCCAGTGTGTAATTGGGATGGTCCTCCGCCACCAGCGAGTTCACGCAACCGCGATCCCCGTGGGCGGTGGTTGTCTTGGCTCTCCCCCCTCTCCGGCCCGGCGGTACGGAACGTGAAGGACTCCTTGTTGAACTCCTGAAAGCACTCAAGGAATCGGCCGCGGGTCAAGCGCGGGGAGATATTTTAAGAAGGCGACTGCGAGCGTATCTCTCCCCTCTCACCGTCGCGCGCACCGTTGGACTGCCATGAGAGTGTCACCGCAGGTGTGTGCGCCGTGGAGGGAGCTCGGAGATGCGGGGAAAGCGTTCCCCACCAGTCGCGGATAACTATACCGCATCCTTCCCCCGCGCTCACACTGACACGGCTAAAGTAGTGCGCATGCTCTCCACAATGCAGGATATCCCGCTGTCCCTCACCCGCATCCTGGAGTACGGTTCCTCCGTCCACGGCCAAACCCAGGTCATCACCTGGCACAGCGCCAATCCCGGCAATGAACGCGAGGAAACCACTTTCGCTGATGTCGGCGCCCGCGCCGCCGCCTTCGCCCACGCCCTGCATGACACGCTCGGCATCACCGGTGACGAGCGCGTGGGCTCACTGATGTGGAACTGCGCCGAGCACCTCGAAGTGCTTTTTGGCACCGCCTGTAAGGGAGCGGTGTTCACCCCGCTCAACAAGCAGCTGATGAATGATCAGATCCGGCACATCATCAACCACGCTGAGGTCCGCGTCATCGTCGCGGATTGTCGCCTCGCCGAGCAGCTAGCCCAGGTTCTGGAAGGTGTGGACTGTGTGCGTGCGGTGGTGTTTACGGGCGTCGGCAAGCCCAGCACCGCTCTGCCGGGCAACGTTGAAATCTACAGCTACGAGCAACTGCTGGATGGGCGCTCCACCGTGTATGACTGGCCGGTTTTGGATGAGCACACCGCCGCCGCACTGTGTTACTCCACCGGCACCACTGGTGCACCAAAGGGCGTGCTCTACTCCCACCGCGCTCTGTACTTGGAAGGAATGCAGCTGCGCTCCTCCGATTCCCTGTGTGTGACCCACGGCGAGACATTCCTGTGCTGCATCCCCATCTATCACGTGCTGAGCTGGGGTGTTCCCTTTGCGGCGTGGATGACGGGCACGCCGCTGGTGCTTCCCGACGCCGACGTCTCCCCCGCCACCCTGGCCAAAATCATCGCCGCCACCTCCCCGCGCGTGGCCCATGGCGTGCCCACCATTTGGATTCAGCTCTTCGTGCACTACCTCAAGAACCCGCCTGAGCGCATGACACTGACGGAGATCTTCGCTGGCGGCTCGCCTGTTCCACCGCAGCTCATCAAGAGCTGGGAAGAGCGCTACGGCGTGGACGTGGTCCACGTGTGGGGCATGGCGGAAACCACCACGGTGGGCACGGTGGCCCGCCCGCCCTCAGGCGCCTCAGGTGAGGCTCGCTGGGCCTACCGCATTTCCCAGGGGCGCTTCCCGGCCTCCTTGGAATACCGCGTGGTCAATGACGGCCACGTGGTCAACACCACGGACCGCAACGCTGGCGAGATTCAGGTCCGCGGCAACTTGGTCACCGGTTCTTACTACCACTCGCCCGCTTCGGAGGACGGCGGTGCTGCCCACGAGTTCCGTGGCAAGGATGTCGAGGACGCGGACTCCAAGTTCACGGCCGACGGCTGGCTGCGCACCGGCGACGTCGGCTTCGTCACCGAGGATGGCTTCCTCACCGTGGAGGATCGCGCCCGCGATGTCATCCGCTCCGGCGGTGAGTGGATCTACTCCGTCCAATTGGAGAACCTCATCATGGCCAACCCGGTGGTGCTGGAATGCGCCGTCATTGGCTACCCCGACAAGCAATGGGTCGAGCGCCCGCTGGCTGTCACCGTGCTCGCCGCGGACATCAGCCCCACGATTGAGACCGCCGAGCGCCTGCGCAACGGGATGCGCTCTGAGCTTCCCTCCTGGATGCTGCCGGAGTATTGGACCTTTGTAAAATCCATCGATAAGACTTCGGTGGGCAAGTTCGACAAGAAGGACCTGCGCGCCCACTTGGCGGAAGGCGAGTACAACATCATCCGGCTGAAGGGCCCGGGCGAGGCGCAGCGCTTAGACGCCGAAGAGGGCGGCGCGGAAGACTAGCCCCACCCCGCCTACTCATTCGGCAGGCTTCGATCTAGACTTGCCAGCAATGTCCGCCCAACGATCCCAACCTTCGCCACACACCTCCGCCCCGCTGACGCTGCCATTGCCGCGCGTACGGGGCGCGGGGACTCCGCCCACGGACCTGCCGGCGCCAGGGCCCGACGGCCGCCGCGCGCTCGTGGATCGCTACGGCCGCCAAGCCAGCGACCTGCGTGTCTCCCTGACGGATCGCTGCAACCTGCGCTGCACCTACTGCATGCCCGCCGAAGGTTATGAGTGGCTGCCCACCGAACACACGCTCAGCGATGAAGAAACCATCCGTCTTATCCGCCTCGCGGTAGACAAGCTCGGCATCCAGCAGGTGCGCTTCACCGGCGGGGAGCCGCTCCTGCGCGGCTCCTTAGAGAAAATCATCGCCGCGACCAAAGCTCTGCGGACCGACGAAGGTACGGCACCCACTACTGCTCTCACCACCAACGGGCTGGGCCTAGATAAGCGCCTGCCGGGGCTGCAGCGCGCCGGGCTCGACCGCGTCAATATCTCCTTAGACACCCTCGATCCGGAGCTCTATGCCCGGCTCACCCGGCGCGACCGCCTGGCAGATGTGCTCACATCCATCGACGCCGCGCTGGCCGCCGACATGGACCCAGTCAAGATCAACGCCGTCATCATGCCGGGTGTCAACGAGTCTGCGATCCTTCCCTTGGCTCGCTTTTGCCTCGAACGCGGCGCGCAACTGCGCTTCATCGAGCAGATGCCATTGGGCCCACGGGAGGAGTGGGCGCGTTCCCGGATGGTCACCGCGGAGGATATCTTGGCGCGCTTGGCCGAAGACTTCGAGCTCACCCCGGCTAAGAAACCCCGCGGCTCCGCGCCGGCGGCACTGTGGTCCGCGGTCTCGCGCGATGGCTCCCTCCCCATAGGACACATCGGGGTGATCGCCTCCGTAACTCGGCCCTTCTGCGGGGACTGCGACCGCACGCGCCTGACCGCAGACGGCGCGGTGCGCAATTGCCTCTTCGGCAACTCGGAAACCTCCCTGCGCGACCTCATGCGCTCTGGCGCCAGCGATGCGGAGCTAGCTACCGCGTGGGCGGGTGAAATGTGGAGGAAATTACCGGGCCACGGGGTGGATGATGAAGGTTTCCTCCAGCCGGATCGCCCGATGTCCGCCATCGGTGGCTAGATTGGGTGCAATGACGAGTACCGGGACTGACTTAAGTATCGAGGAATACTTCGAGTGCCTCCACGCGCTGGTCCGCGCCTTGCCTTCGGAACGCGCTGCCTTATCGCAGGGTCGCGTGCTGGCTGAGCCCCTCGTCGCCCGCCTTCCCCTCCCGCCGCAGGATAATTCGGCCATGGATGGCTTCCTCATTCCTCAGCCTTCCTCACCAGACAGTCTCACCGTTCCCTTCACTTTGCCTGTCGTGGGTGATGTGCCTGCCGGCGCGCCGGCCCAAACCCTGCCGCCCGGCACTGCGCTGCGCATCATGACCGGTGGTCCAGTACCCGCGGGCTTTGATGGTCTGGTCATCCCCGTGGAAGACACCGATATTCCACCAGGCCCCGGGCCACTGCCTGAGACCGTCACGGTGCACCGCCTTCCCGAGCGCAACCACATCCGGCGGCGCGGCTCCCACATCGAGGCCGGGCACCAACTAGCCGGTGCCGCCACGCTGGTGGACGCCTCCCTTATCGCCGCCGCCCTCTCCGCCGGCGTCGACACCGCCGTGCTCCACCGCACCCCGCGGGTGACCGTCATTGCCACGGGTGAGGAGCTGCTCAACGGCCAGCTCCCGGATTCCAATGGTCCGATGCTCGACGCACTCCTTAGCACTACCGGCCCCGTTGACATCGCCCGCACGGTATGTGGCGATTCACCCGTTGAGCTGCGCCGCCGCTTCGACGCGGCTGCCGCTGACTCCGATCTCATCGTCACCACCGGCGGGGTATCCGCAGGAGCCTTTGACGTGGTTCGCGCGGTCGTTGAGGATGCCGTGGAGCGCGGCTCTTATTGGTTCGGACACGTCAACCAGCGCCCCGGCGCGCCGCAAGGCCACGCGCTGTGGGACGGTGTTCCCGTGGTGTGTTTGCCGGGCAACCCGGTGGCGGCGTTCGTCTCCGCGCATCTCTACCTCACCCCGCTGATGCGTTCCTTGCGTGGGCTGCCCCGCCCCACCGGAGTTTTAGACCGGCCGCACCTGACGGCCGTCGCTGGGGCTGACTTCCCGCATCCGCACCGCCCGCTTATTCAGCCGTGCTCGATTGCTCTGGACGGAAGCATCACCGCCTTCCCGCCGCCTGGACCACGCATGCGCAGCCACCACGTTGCAGCACTGCCCGGCACGCAAGGTTTCGCGCTGCTGACGAGCCCCGTCACCACAGGGGAGCAACTTACCGTCTACCCCTACTAGCTTCACGGTGCTTCACCACATCCCCCACCCCTCCGTTGTTGCCAAAGATCGCGCCTCTAAACGCCGGATCGGCCCACTCTTCGTCAGATAGGCTAGGTCCACCCAAGGAAAGGACCCGCTGTAGCCATGAAGTTCACTCACCTTAATGAGGCCGGCTCCGCCTACATGGTGGACGTCACCGATAAGAAGCCCACCGTGCGTTCCGCCACCGCCCAAGGCGAGGTGGCCTGCTCGCCGGAGGTCCTCACCGCGCTGCAGGAAGGAACCGTGCCGAAGGGCGACGTGCTTGCGGTTGCTCGAGTGGCCGGTATTGCGGCCGCCAAGAAGGTCCCGGATCTCCTACCGCTTGCCCACACCATCGGCGTGCACGGGTGCGCGGTCGACATCGAGCTGCGCGAAGACCACGTCTTCATCGAAGCCACCGTTCACACCGCCGACCGCACCGGCGTGGAAATGGAGGCGCTGACCGCGGTGAACGTTGCGGCGCTAGCTCTCATCGACATGGTGAAAGGCGTGGACCGCTCCGCTTATATCCGGCGCTGCGGCATCACAGCGAAGTCCGGCGGCCGCTCGGGTGATTGGTCCCGCGACCTGCCGGGTGAGGAAGGATAGTGAACAATGTCAGGTGTCATTATTTTGGCGGGTGGGCGCGGCACACGCATGGGTGGTGTGGACAAGGCAAGTATCATCCTCGCCGGTGAGCGCCTCATCGACCGCCTCCTGCGCCAATTGCCTTATGATGCGCCGGTGGCGGTTGTCTCGCCCTACCACTTGGGCATGCCCCAAGTATGTGAAAAGCCCCTTTTCGGCGGGCCAGCCGCGGGAATCGCCGCGGGCCACGCCGCGCTGGCTGGTGCCGCAAAGTCCACGACCGCCATCTTGGCCGTCGATGCCCCAGATTCCCCACAGATGCTGCCTGCCCTCGAACAGGCATTAGAAAGCTCCGGTGCTGATGTCGCAGTGGCCACACTCGATGGGCTCCCGCAGCCGCTGTGCGCGCTGTGGCGCACCGAGGCCCTCACCCGCGCGCTGGAGGAGCTCAGAGATCCACGCAACAAGCCGGCCATGCACTTACTGAGGCTCGCGGGCACCATCGCCGAGGTCGAGGCAACGCCCGCAGTGCGCGATATCGACACCTTGGACGAGCTACGAGCGCGGCGCGAGCGACTTGCTACTCAACGATGAATTGGCCGTGCTGGCCCTTCTCCGCATTCGTCATCAGGTGATTAACAAAGGAATAAGTGCCCGGCTCGTTGAAGGTCATCTCCACGAATCCGCCCTGGGCCGGTAAAAGGTCCAGCGCCTGGGAGCCGGAGTCCTTCGCGCCCTTAATTAGGTAGGCGCCTTCCTTATACACGGTGTCGAATTGCTCGCCCACGACATGGAAGCTCAATGGCAGATCCGGGCCGAGGTTGACCAGCCAAATGCGCACGGTATCGCCCACCTTGGCGCGCAGCGGGGCTAAGCCCTCGTCATATTGGTTGGGATAGTAGTTGAAGGCGGTGAGGTCATAATCGCCGTCGCTGACTCGCTGCGCATCCGCACCCTCTGCTTCTTTGCCCGCGGAGGCCAGAAAAATCTCGTTTGCCGTCATGACGTACTCCGCATCGACGTCTGCGAGGGCATCCTCGCCGCGCGGATCGATGATCACCGCTCCTGCCATGCCGTTGGCAATGTGCAGACTCATCGGCATGGTCGAGCAGTGATACATCCAGATACCCGCCCTGTGAGCCACGAATTCATAGGTCAGCGATTCGCCCGGCTGGATGGTCTTCATGTTCTCATCCGGGTTGACCTCCCCAGCGTGAAAGTCCACCGAGTGCCCCATCGAGCCCTCATTCTTGATGGTGATGCGGAACGTATCCCCCACCTTGCCGCGCAGGGTTGGACCGGGCGCCTGCCCGTTGAAAAGCCACCGGGTTTGGCGCACTCCCGGGGCAACTTCCATCTCCTCCTCCGTCATCACCCACGTTTCCTCATGAAGGTCACCTTTGGCAGGGGCAAGGGAAGCATCAAAAGCCTCAAATCCTTCGCGAGCTGCCATGCGCTCGGCAGCCGAGGGCACCTTCGCCGGGGCACCAGCAGAGCCCGTGCTTTCCGACGCCCCCGCATGATCATGCCCACTCGAAGCGGAGTCATCGGCGTTGACCATGAACGTCATGCCCTGCATCTTGTGGCCGGCGATCGTGCAATATCCTTCGATGGACTCCTCGATGACCCCGGCATCCAGCTGCACGGTCTCGCCCGGTTCTACCCGTCCGGTCTCCTCGCGTCCGATCTTCAGGTCATGTACCTGGTCGCCGGTGTTGGTGAAGTTCACTACGAGGTGACTGCCCGCGGCCACGTCAATGGAGGACGGGACAAAGGCCATGCCGTCGACTGAGACATCCACAGTGACGGCATCGGCTGAAGCTACCAGCGCCGGATCTTGTTTTCCCATCCGCGAATTGGTCACTGCCAGTGCAATGACCGCCACCAAGGCAACAATGATGATGAGCCAGGATGCCCACTGCTTCTCAGAATGCTCCTTTTTAACGGGCACGCTTGACATGAACTTCTCCTTGAGATGACGAGACGGCCCACACTAGGGCCGCACAATTGGCGATGAGGCCTAGCCCCATCATGATAAGCCCGGCGAAGGACACGCCAGTAATGCCAGTGAGGCTCAGCACGCCGCCAAGGTTGATGAGCGCTACGCGCACGAACCCTGGAAGGTGGCCCCGCGCGGGATGAGCAGCCCCGGCCAGGATGGGCAGCATGTGGTGAAGCACCCCGGTCACCAGCTGCAGCAGGCCGGCACCGACGAACGCTGGCATGAGTAGCAACGTGACTGCACGTGGGTAGGCCCCTGTGATGGTGGCCGCGGCGTCACCGGCGCAGAGAGCCACCATCCATACCAGGCCCGCCATCGCGGACACGCTTGCCGTGGTCTTCTCGCCGCCAAGCGCGCCGGCCAGCAGCGGCTGGATAATGAGCACGGCAGCAAGCACGGTGAGCAGCTGTGCCATGCCGGCGGCGCGGGTGAGCCCGGAGGCGTCGGCAAGCATGGCCACCGCCAGGCCCACGCAATGCACGGTCAAAGCCCGGCTGCACCGCGCCCGGGCAACCGCTGAAATGGGGGTTCGGGTCAACGTGGGCAGCAGTGTAATGACCGTGCCCAGGATGGTCAGCAAGGCAAACCCCCACACCATCCCGCGTGAGTGCGCTGCTACCAATAACGAGTAGTTTCCCACCCCGTGCGCAGCCAGAATCACCAGGACTACTGAGAAGATCATGAAGCAGGCCGCCGCCAGATAAAAAGGCACGGTGACGGCGAAGGAACCAGACAATGACCCCCGGAGCTTGCCCCACAGCGCCCACAGGTGCCACGCAACGGCAGCGATGACGAGAGCGGAGCCGATATCCGCAAGCACGCCCCAGTCGTAGCCCGCGCGATCAACAAGGAGGAGAACCAGCCCCATCTGAACCAGCCCGACCCGCGCGCCGACCCCGCGAAAACCGACAGCCGGGGTGCGAGTGAGTGCCTCCGTGAAGTGAGTACTGAACACGAGGATGGCTGTAGTCAGCGCGCCGAGGGTAAATGGGTGGATAAGGTCCCACCACACCACGGGCGCTCCCCAAAAATTCGCCACTGCGATTCCCACGCCCACTGCGAACCATACGGCGACCAGGCTAAAAGCAATGGTGTGCCAGCGCCGACGAGCAGCCATGGAGACATCACGCAGAGACATATCTGACATTCTTATTTGCACGGATATAATCGTAGTAAATTAGTTGCACGGGCAGCAACGCCCGCCGCCCTAGAACTCGAAAGGGAAAATCCCATGAACTTGCCGCTTATTGACGCCTCCCAAGGCCCCTCCATCCCCACCCTCAACGCCTCCGAAATTCCCCACGCGGTGCGCCACGGCGCCATCCACGGAGCGCTGGGCACCCTCAACGTGGGCGAATCCATGATTCTCATTGCTCCCCACGACCCGCTTCCGCTGCTCAACGAAGTGGACCAGCGCGAAGAATCCTTCGACCGTGAATACCTCAAGAAGGAACCAAAGGAAGTCCATATTAAATTCACGCGGACCGCGTAAAGATGCCGTAACGTAACTGACCATGCGCCGCTTGAAAATTGCTGTCTCTGTTCTCGCCGCCGCGCTGACAGTGGCCGGCTGCACCTCGAGCTCCGACGAGCCGTTGCAGGTCTTTGCAGCGTCCTCCACGCGCGTGCTCAACGACGACCTCTCCAGTGCTTCTGAAACTCCGCTGGCCTTCAACAATGGCGGCTCTTCCGCGCTCGTTCAGCAGATCAATGAAGGAGCGCCCGCAGATCTGCTCCTTACTGCCTCTCGCGAGACCATGGAGAATGCGACTGCGCAAGGCAGCGTGGACACTCCTGTAGCCCTCGCTAGCAACGTTATGGTCATGGTCGTGCCGAAAGGCAATCCCTTAGGACTGCGCTCCGCGGCGGACTTGGATTCCTCCGCGCGCTTGGTCCTCTGCGATCCGAGCGTGCCCTGCGGTGCGATTTCCACGCGCATCATGGAGGCCAACAACTGGGATCTGCAGGCCTCCTCCCTTGAAGGCCAGGTAGCTGACGTCCTAGGTAAGGTCGCCTCCGGCGAGGCGGACGCCGGGTGGGTCTATTCCACCGATGCTGCCGCTAGCGAGGATGTCGAGGCCATTCCGCTTGACCGCGCGGAAGACTTCCGTAACGAGATCATGGGCGCGGTCGTGTCTGATTCGCCCCGACACGATGAAACCCAGGATGTCCTCAACCTCCTCGATTCGGATTTTGACAGCACCTGGGAAAAATTCGGATTTACCCCGGTGGACTAAGTGTCACGAGTGATATTGCGCGAACAGCGCCCGCGGACAACGCGGCCGGTCATCGCCGCCGGCGTGCTCGCTGCGGTCTACATCCTTGCCCCGGTGCTCGCCCTCGGGGTACGAGTGCCCTGGCCGAAGCTCGCCGACACGCTGAGCGCTCCGGCGACCCATGACCTTCTCCGCGTCAGCCTTTCCGCGGCGGCGTTGTCTACCTTGTTGTCCACGTTGCTGGGCACCTGTCTGGCTCTGTGGCTCCAGCAGCTACGCCGCGTGTCTCACCTTGTGCGGCTGGTGGTCTACCTCCCTTTGGCCATGCCTCCCGTGGTTGGCGGCTTGGCCCTTACCGCGCTGCTCGGGCGCCGCGGTCTGCTTGGCCCAGCATTGGAGCAAGCAGGGCTGCACATATCTTTTGCCTTCCCCGGCGTCGTGGCCGCTCATCTATTTGTCACCCTCCCCTTCGTAGTTGTGGCGGTGGACTCCGCACTGCGGCAGCTCGATCCTGAGGTCGTGGCTAGCGCGCGGGGCATCGGCCTGAGCGCAGGGACCATCCTTTGGCGCATCATCCTCCCGACTATCCTTCCTGCCGTGTTCACGGGCGGAGCGCTCGCTTTCGCACGCTCACTGGGCGAATTCGGAACGACGATCACCTTCGCCGGTTCCCTGCCCGGTTCTACCCGAACCATGCCGAGCGGTATCTATCTTGAGCGTGAGGTCAGCGCGGACAATGCCTATGCTCTGTCGGCCGTGTTAATCGGGATAGCCATCCTCACCCTCACCGCAGCCGGAATGCCTCTGCTACTGCGGCGCCGCCGCGAGCAGGCTGTACGCGCTTTGAAACCGATGGACCCAGATGCACTCCGCGCGGCGACTGCCCCGCTGGCGCCACCCCACGAGCTTTCCGTAACGGTCGACAACACCACCACAACTTTCCGTGGCGGGCGCGTAACCGCGGTGGTTGGCCCCAACGGCGCCGGCAAGACCACGCTGATGCGCTTTATTAGCGGGCGCTTGCAAGGAGCCCAGACTAACGCCGAGCGCGTGGTCATGCTCTCCCAAGACCCCGGGCTACCACCCACTGCCACCGTGGCTCAAGCGTTGACCATGGTGACCAAGGACGCACGACGCACCCAGGAGCTTCTGAGCGCAGCCGGATTGCAGAAGCTCGGGCATGTCTCCGAGCTTTCCGGCGGGCAAGCCGCGCAGGTCGCCCTCCTGCGCGCGCTTGCCGCTCGTCCAGAGGTATTGATTGTGGACGAGCCCTTTGCCGCTATGGACGTCGAATCCGCCGCCCGGTGGCGCCACCTTCTGCGTATCTCAGCCGCTGATCGCACCACGGTCATTGTCACCCACAGCCGTGTGGACCTCGAAACTCTGGCAGACGATATCGCTGTAATGGAAGCTGGCGACATTGTCTCCCAGGGCCCTGCAGACCGACTACTGGAGCAACCTACCACCCGCTTCATGGCAGAACTAGCGGGCGTTAATGTACTGCGCGGTTCCTTCAGAGGAGACACGTTTGCTCCAGACCGCAACGGCGAACACTGGGCGGCCTTCCCTCAAACCGCGCTGTGCTTCGACCCCATTGGCGCGCAGGGCGCCACCAGTTTGAGTGCCACCATTGTGGCTGATTTGGGAAGCACTACCCTCGTTGATATTGACGGCCAACGGGTCACGGTGGGCCAGCCAGCGCGTAGAAACGCTCCCGGCCAGGTGGTGCCCGTGGCCCTCGACGCCAGCGCCCTCACGGTCTACACCCGTACTTAATCCAGTGTATTTACCCATGTCGTGAGGGAGATCTCGGTATATGTACTGACCGCAATAGTAGAAAAACAGCGGTCTGGATGTAGGATCCTCGTAGCGTTAATCAAGGAGCTACAGTCCATGTCCACATTTTCTACACAAAGTCCTCGCTCATCGACCGAGCTCTTTCCCGACACGATGAAGCTCTCCCCCAAGCAGCGCGAAGTCCTCTCGGTTTTGCAGAAGTTCCCGCAAGGAGCACGGGCCGCAGAAGTTGCTAAGAAAATGGGCATGCACGTTAACACCGCGCGCGGGCATCTGGATGAACTCGTCAACGCTGGCGCGGTGCGAGTAGTCACCGCCCCAGCGCAGGGGCGCGGGCGCCCCTCCCTGATCTTCCAAGTGCGGGTGCCGGACAACCGTTCGGTCGCGGAGGAGTACGTCACGCTGATCAGTGTGTTGATTAAAGCCCTGGCGGCTAAGGAGCAGCTCAATGATTATGCCTCAGAGCAGGCGCGGGAGCTTGGCCGCGAGTGGGCGAAGACCGCTGCCAGCAGCCATGGTGCTGAGGCGCTCGGTTCGCTTCATCGGATGATGCGCGAAATGGGCTTTGACCCAGTAACCTCAGCCGAGCAATTCGACCAGGAGGGCCGCACCGATGTGGAGCTGCACGCCTGCCCATTTGTCAGCGCCGGTGTGGAGCCCTCCCCCTTTGTCTGTGCCATCCACGATGGCTACTTGGAGCAGGCGGCCGCCGATTCCGGTGGGAGGTTAAGCCTGAAACTGATCCCAAAGTCCGGAAACGGCGTGTGCCGAATCAACGTGGAAAATGAAGCTAGCTAGCCTAACCGCGCTCGACGGAGACCGGCCCGGCGACCTCCAGCTCCAGTACGCGCAGGTTCTGCTCGCGGGCATCGTCGAGGATCGCTTCTTCGATGGGCTCGGTGTGCAGGACCATGACGGTGGGGCCCGCGCCCGACAGGTAGGCGGCGTAGCCGCGGTTGCGCAAGCGGTTCACCCACTCCGCGGTGACCGGCAGGACATCAGCGCGATAAGGCTGGTGCAGGCGGTCGCGGGTGCCCTCCCACAGCAGGTCCGGGTAAGCGGTCAGCGCCGCCACGTTCACCGCGGTGCGGGAGACGTTGAAGGCGGCGTCGGCATGCGTGACGTGCGAGGGCAGCACGCGGCGCACTGCCTGCGTCGAGGCATGGAAGTCCGGGACCAAGGCCGTGGCCTTGATGCTTGGGTGAACCTCTAAGGTGGCGGCGCGGTACTCCGGAAGCGAGCGGCCGTCGACAGGCACGGTGGTCCAGGAGACCACCGCATTGCCCAGCACGGAGGCCGCGGCGTTATCCGGGTGGCCTTCGAAGGCCGAAGACAACTGCACAACCTGCTCCTCGGAGAGCGGGAACCCAGCCAGGCCGTTGCCCGCGGCCACGCCGGCCACCGCGGCAGACGCTGAGGAGCCCAAGCCGCGGGACTGCGGGATGTTATTCGTGCACACCACGCGCAGGCCGGTGACTTCGACATCGGCGGCCTTGAGTGCGGAGCGGATGGCCTTGACCACAAGGTGGGAGCCGTCGCGCGGCAGCTCTTCGGCGCCCTCGCCGAAGATTTCTACCTCCAAGCCGGAGCGGGTGACCTCGACCTCCACGGTGTCGTAAAGGCTCAGCGCGATGCCGAGGGTGTCGTAGCCCGGGCCCAGGTTGGCCGAGGAGGCCGGGACCTGAACCGTGACCTTGGTGCCTACTTCGATATCGATACTCATTGTTGTACCTAAAACCCTTAGACGCCGAGGCGGATGACGGAGTGGACAGCCTTGACCTCATCGAGCTCGCCGAGGGCAGCGACGATATCCTCAAGCACCGCTTCCTTCGCCGCGTGGGTGACCACGATGAGGCGAGCGGTGGCATCGCCGTCTTCCTGGCGCACGGTGCGCAGGGAGACCCCATGGCGGGCAAAGACACCGGAAATGGCGGAGAGCACGCCGGTGCGGTCTTCAACTTCCATGTCGACGTGATAACGAGTTTCCACTTCTCCGAACTCCGCAATAGGTAGGTTGGCGTAGGTGTTCTCCCCCGGCGCACGGCCGCCGTGGACAATGTTGCGTGCCGCACCGATGACATCACCCAGCACAGCGGATGCCGTGGGGTTACCGCCGGCACCATTGCCGTAGAACATCAGAGAGCCAGCGGCCTCCGCTTCAACGAAGATGGCGTTGTAGGACTGGCTGACCGAAGCCAGCGGGTGCTCCTTCGGAACCAGCGTCGGGTGCACGCGGGCGTTGACGGATTCCGCACCGGTCTCCTCATCGACGAGGCGCTCGCAGATGGCGAGCAGCTTGATGGAGTAGCCAGCCTGGTTGGCAGCCTTGATGTCATCCGCGGTGATCTTGGAAATACCCTCGCAGTAGACATCGTCGAAGGTCAGGCGGGTGTAAAAGCCCAGGGAAGCCAGGATGGCGGCCTTGGAGGCAGCGTCGTGGCCCTCCACGTCAGCGGTGGGATCGGCCTCGGCGTAGCCCAGGCGGGTGGCCTCAGCCAACGCATCCTCATAGGAGGCACCAGTGGACTCCATGGCGTCCAGGATGAAGTTGGTGGTGCCGTTGACGATTCCGGAGATGCGCTGGATCTTGTCACCAGCCAGGGAACGGCGCAGCATGCCGACCACCGGGATGGCAGCGGCCACGGCGGCCTCGAAGTACAGGTCAACGTCGGCGCGGTCGGCGGCCTCAGCGAGCTCATCCGCATGCGCGGCCACGAGAGCCTTGTTGGCGGTAACCACGGACTTGCCGGCGTTGAGGGCCGCGAGGACGAGCTCGCGCGGGAAATCAATGCCACCGATGACCTCGACGACGAGGTCGATATCATCGCGCAGGACAAGGGCCTTGGCGTCGTCGGTCAGCAGCTCCGCCGGCACGCCCGGGCGCAGCTTGTTCTTGTTGTGCACGGCGACGCCGCGGATCTCCACGGGGCCGCCGATGCGGTGCGCAAAAGCGTCAGCGTTTTCCTGCACGAGGCGGAAAACCTCGGCGCCTACGGTGCCAAATCCAAGCAGCGCGATTCCTACGGGTTCGCCTTCGGGTTTCTTGCTACGGTTCGTCGTCGTCATGGTGTCCCCTTGTTGAAATTGCGAATGATTGTTACGTGCTAGCCCATCACTATACAGAACGAGCTGTCTATTTCTACGCAAAGTGGCCGGCACAACGCGCGACCGGCCATATCTTTGTGAATAAAATGCGGTGAGCTGTGGCAACGCCGCGCTAGTCGACGTCCAACGCCAGCAAGTCCTCCACCGTTTCCCGGCGCAGCATGAGCGAGGCTTTGCCGTCACGCACGGAAACGACCGCCGGGCGCAAAGCGCCGTTATAGCGCGAAGCCATCATGTACTGATAGGCACCGGTGGTGGCGAAAGCGAGGAGATCACCGGTAGTGATATCCGAGGGGAAACGGCGCTCGTTGACCAGAATGTCACCGGACTCGCAGTGGAAGCCCACGATGCGCGAGTCCACCGGCTCGCCCTGGGTGCGGCGGTTAACCACGCGCACGTCGTACTCCGAGCCATAGAGCGCCGGCCGGATGTTATCGGACATACCACCATCCACGGAGAGGTAGCGGCGCATCGGCAGATCCGCCTTGCCGGTCTCCACGTCCTTGACCGTGCCCACGCGGTAGACGGTGACCGCGGAGGCACCGACCAGAGAACGGCCGGGCTCCACCAGCACGAAGGGCGGCTTGATGCCAAGCTCAGTAGCGGTGCGCTCCACGGCGTCGAGCAGGTCCTTGGCCAGCGTGGCCACGTCCAGGGCTTCCTCGTATTCCATGTAGGGAATGCCGAAGCCGCCGCCCAAGTCCAGTTCCTCGAGGGCAACTCCGAGCTCGGAGTGGATGCGCTTGTACAGGCTCAGCACGCGCTCGGCTGCCAGCTTGAAGCCATCGGCGTTAAACACTGAGGAGCCCACGTGGCAGTGCAAGCCCACGAGCTTAAGGTTCGCGGATTCCAGCACCGTGCGAGCGACATCGAAAGCGGCGCCGGTGGACAGGGAGATGCCGAACTTTTGATCCTCGTGAGCCGTGGCGATGAATTCGTGCGTGTGGGCATCCACGCCAGGCTTCACGCGGATCATCACCGGCTGGACGCGCCCAGCTGACGCCGCGATGCTGTTGAGGCGCGAGAGCTCCTCCTCGTTGTCGAGGACGACGTGCCCGATGCCGTTCTCCACGCACAGCTGCAGGTACTCGTCTTCCTTGTTGTTGCCGTGGGCGGTCATGCGCTCCGCCGGGAAACCCGCGGCCAGCGCCAGTTTGGCCTCGTTGAGGGAGGCCACGTCGAGGCACAAGCCCTCCTCGTCAACCCAGCGCACGATGCGCTTGGTAATGAAAGCCTTGGAGGCATAGTGCACATGCTCAGGCCCGCCGAAGGCCTTGGCCATATCTCGGCAGCGCGAGCGGAAGTCCTGCTCATCAAAGACGTAGAGCGGGGTGCCATATTCTTCGGCCAAGGCGGTCAGCGCCACACCGCCAATTGAGACCACACCATTCGAGTCTCGAGCGGCATTGCGCGGCCATACGTGGGCCGGCAGAGAATTGAAATCAGTCATCGATACCTTTTCTTACATCTTCTCCGGCGCGCTGACCCCGACCATGGTCAAGGCATTCGCCATGACCTGGCGGGTGGCTGCAGCCAGAGCGAGGCGCGCGGAGTGGATCGGCTCAGTCTCTTCGCCTGCCTTCGGCAGCACCTGGCACTGGTCATAGAAGCGGTGGAACACGGCGGCGAGCTCCTCGGCATAGCGTGCGATGCGGTGCGGCTCGCGCAGGGTCGCGGCGGTGGACACAACCTCGGGAAACTCGCCCAAGGTGCGGATGAGGTCGCCTTCCTTGTCGTGGGTGAGGAGGTCGAGGGGGGCGTCGGCAAGCGCGGCAGTATCGAAGCCCAGCTCTTCTGCCTTGCGCAGGATGGAGCAGATGCGGGCGTGGCCGTACTGCACGTAGTAGACCGGGTTATCAGCCGACTGGGAGGCCCACAGGCCCAAGTCGATGTCCAGGCTGGAATCCACGGAAGAGCGCACCAGGGAGTAGCGCGCGCCGTCGACGCCGATGGCCTCGACAAGGTCATCAAGAGTGATGACGGTGCCGGCACGCTTCGACATCTTGACCGCCTGGCCATCGCGGACCAGGTTGACCATCTGACCGATGAGGACCTCGACGGCCTCCGGGTCATAACCCAAAGCCTGGGCCGAGGCGCGCAGGCGGGCGATGTAGCCGTGGTGATCCGCGCCCAGCATGTAGATGGCTAGGTCGTGCCCACGGTCGAACTTATCGGCCACGTAGGCGATATCGCCGGCGATGTAGGCGGCGTTGCCATCGGACTTGATGACCACACGGTCCTTGTCATCGCCGTACTCGGTGGACTTCAGCCACCATGCGCCCTCAGCTTCGTAGAGCTTGCCGTTGTCCTTGAGCTTCTGGATGGCCTTCTCCACGGCACCAGACTCGAAGAGGGAATTCTCGTGGAAGTAGACGTCGAAGTCCACGCCGAACTCGTGGAGGGACTCCTTGATCTGGGCGAACATCATTTCCACGCCGGCAGAGCGGAAGGCCTCCTGCACGTCGGCGTCGCTGCCGTCGAGAGCGCTGGGGTTCTTCTCCACTACCGCCTGCGCGATCTCCTTAATGTAATCGCCGCCGTAGCCGTCCTCCGGGGTGGGCTCGCCCTTGGCCGCGGCCACCAGGGAACGTGCAAAACGGTCGATCTGTCCGCCGTGATCGTTGAAGTAGTACTCGCGGGTCACCTCCGCGCCGGAGGCTTCGAGCACGCGGCCGAGCGAGTCACCCACGGCGGCCCATCGGGTACCACCCAGGTGGATAGGACCGGTCGGGTTCGCGGAGACGAACTCCAGGTTGATCTTCTTGCCCTGGTAGGTGGAGTTGCTACCAAAGTCCGCACCGGCGCTAAGGACTTGGGCCACGATGGCGCCCTGGGCAGCAGCAGCGAGGCGAATGTTGAGGAATCCCGGGCCCGCGATGGATGCTTCATCGATGGCGTCATTGCCGGCGAGGGCATCCGCCAGCCACTGCGCCAGCTCGCGGGGCTGGGTGCCGGCCTTCTTGGCCACCTGGAGTGCCAGGTTGGTGGCGTAATCGCCGTGCTCCGGGTTGCGCGGGCGCTCCACGCTCACGGTCTCCGGCAGGACGGAGGAGTCCAGCTCATGCTCGGTGAGCACGGCGGCGGCAGTGTTCTTGATCAGGACGGAAAGATCTTCAGGATTCATAGGGCCAAAGTCTATCGTCTCCGCCGCTGGGAGGCGCTATCAGGTCGCAGAGGTTAGCAAGGTCACCCACCCCCATCAGGTGAACAATGCGGCACAGCGAAGCACCAAGTTCTACCCTAAAAGGCGTTATCTGAATCGATCCAACCTTTCGCCCTCTCGCTCGGCCGAAACATGCGGTGCCGCATCTTGGGGACCTCCACGGGGACGCCGACGGGAGCCAACTGGAATTGAGCTTTATGTCAACCTTCAATATCACCACCGACGCCATTGCTGGCAACGTCGGGCTCACCGCGCTGGTGTCGACGCTGCCGCTCATCGCGTTCTTTATCATGCTCCTGGGGCTCAAGGCCCGCGCTCACACCTCGGGTGCGGTCGCGCTCGTAGTGGCGGTTCTCATCGCCATTTTTGGCATGGGCATGCCAACCGGCATGGCTTTGTCCTCCGCGGTGCGCGGTGGACTCTTCGGCCTCTTCCCCATCGTCTGGGTGATCATCACCGCCATCTGGTTCTACGAGGTCACCGTGGCCTCTGGCCGCTTCAATGACCTGCGCAAGACCTTTGATCTCTTGGGCGATGGCGATATTCGCATCCAGGCCATCCTCATCGCTTTCTGCTTCGGCGGCCTGTTGGAGGCCCTCGCCGGTTTCGGCGCCCCCGTGGCGATTACGGCAACCATGATCCTGGCACTGGGTGTTAAGCCCCTCAAGGCAGCCACCACGGTACTCATCGCCAACACCGCGCCCGTGGCCTTCGGTGCGGTGGGCATCCCGGTGACCACCGCCGGCTCCGTGGGCGGGCGCACCGCCGAGCAGACCGCCGATATTGCGAGCCTCATCTCCCTGCAGGTGCTGCTCATCGCTGCGGTTGTTCCGTTCTTTATCCTCTTCATCCTCGACGGCATGCGTGGCGTCAAGGAAGCCGGCCCTGCCGCCGCTGTCATCGGCATCTCCTTCGCTATTGCCCAGTGGGCAGCCGCCACGTTCTTCGCCTACCAACTCACTAACGTCGTGGCCTGCATTGTCTCCCTCGGCGCGGGCTTTATCTTCCTGCGTGTATGGAAGCCCAAGGGTGTCGACAGCCTGCGTGAGCGCATGGAGCTGCCCGCCCAGGAAGGGGTCACGGACCTCAACGGCAGCCGCATCTGGATGGCCCTGCTGCCCTATGCCGTGGTGACCGCTGTCTTCGCCATCGCCACCGCGTGGCCGGCCATCTTCGGCTTCCTGCAGGTCAACGTTGCCTGGCCGCTTCTCGACGGCACCGTCTTCGACGCCGAAGGCCAAGCCATGGATACCGCCTTCAAGTTCAACGTGCTGGGCAACCCGGGCACCTTGCTGCTCATCTCCGGCATCATCGTGGCCATCATCTACATGGCCTTCAATGAGAACGGCCGCTACACGCTGGAGGCCTCCGCACCAGTGGCCAAATTCGGCGAGGTAGTCAACCGCATGAAGTTCTCCGCGCTGACCATCATCTTGGTCCTGGCGCTGGCCTACACTATGAACTACTCCGGCCAGACCATTTCCATTGGCCAGTTTGTAGCCTCTGTAGGCGGCATCTTCGCGCTCTTTTCCCCCGTTCTGGGCTGGATCGGCACTGCGGTCACCGGCTCGGACACCTCTGCCAACGCGCTCTTTGCCAACCTGCAAGTCACCGCCGCCGAGCGCATCGGCGTCAACCCGGACCTCATGCTGGCCGCCAATACCTCGGGTGGCGTTGTGGGCAAGATGATCTCCCCGCAGTCGCTGGCCATCGCCGCCACCGCGGTCCAGATGGAGGGCGAGGAATCCCGCATCTTCAAGGCCGTCGTGGGCTACTCTGTGGCCTTCCTCGTCGTCGTGTGCATCATCGTCTTCCTCATGACCAACGTGCTGGGCTTCTTGGTCCCCTAAAAAGGTTTAGCCACACAGTTCTACACCGCTAACTACCCCCAGATTCGGGCGTCTTCATCGCCCAGTCTGGGGGTTGTCTCATATCGGCCGCGACCGCTGCGAGCATCACCGCACGTTAGGAATTTCACAACATTAGTGTTGCGATAAAAAGCCAGGTAGGAGGGATAATCCCGTCTCGATAATGTGAGTTTTGGGCGGTAGGCTCAAAGATACAAACTCGAAAAATGCCCAGTGCGGCTGTCCTGGTAGCGCGCATCCGAGTGCAACTCCGCTGTGCCCAGCACGGGACAAGCCACATGGAGGCAGATTAAGGAGCGCTCACGAATGCGAATAGCATTGTTTTCCACCTGCATCGGTGATTCACTCTTCCCCGATGCCCACAAGGCCACAGCCCTCATCCTCTCCCGCTTGGGCTATGACGTCGTCTTCCCAGAGGAGCAGACCTGCTGCGGCCAGATGCACATCAACACCGGCTACCAGGAGCAGACCTTGGGCATGATCCGCACCTATGCGGACGCCTTCGCGGACCCCTCCATCGACTACGTCGTCTCCGCCTCCGGCTCCTGCGTGGGCGCCGTGCGCGAGCAACACGAGATGATTGCCAACCGCTTCGGTACCGCCGCCGATGTGGACGGTGCCAAGAAGGCCGCCGGCAAAACCCTGGATCTGCCGGAGTTTCTTGTCGACGTCGCCGGGGTCACCAACGTCGGCGCCTTCTTCCCGCACCGCGTGACCTACCACCCCTCCTGCCACGGCCTGCGCTTTCTCAAGTTGGGTGACCGCCCGTACCAGCTCCTTAAGGAGGTCGAAGGAATCGACCTCGCCCCGCTGCCTAATGCGGAAGAGTGCTGTGGTTTCGGTGGCACCTTCGCCCTCAAGAACGCCGAGGTTTCCGCAGCGATGGTCGGTGACAAGACCCGCCACATCCGCGAAACCGAGGCCGAATACGTCACCGGCGGTGACTCCTCCTGCCTGATGAACATCGGTGGTGCCCTGGCCCGCCAGCGCTCCGGTGTTCGCGCTATCCACTTGGCGGAAATCCTCGCCTCCACCAAGGAACACCCGTGGACTCCTACCTCTGCGGCCTACTCCAAGGAGAAGATGCTCTAATGACTTCCTTCCTCGACACCACTCCTCCGCGCGCTCCTGAAGGCTACGGCAACCTGCGCGGCTCGAAGGCCTTCGTGCCGCTGGCTCACGTGGGCCTCAACAACGCCACCCAGCGCCGCAACCTGCACCACGCCACCACCACGATTCGTGACAAGCGCCAGCACGCCGTGGATGAAACACCGGACTGGGAGCAGCTTCGCGACGCCGGCTCGGCACTCAAGGATGACGTCGCCGTGCGCATGGGCGAACTGCTGCTCCAATTCGAAGAGCAGGTGACCAAGCGCGGAGGCATCGTCCACTGGGCACGCGACGCCAAGGAAGCCAACGAGATCATCGAGGGGCTTATCCGCGAAACCGGTGAGACCGACGTGGTCAAGATTAAGTCTATGGCTACCCAGGAAATCGCTCTCAACGAGCACCTGGAAGAGGCCGGCATCCACGCCCAGGAAACCGACCTGGCGGAGCTCATCGTCCAGCTGGGTGAGGACAAGCCTTCCCACATTCTGGTCCCGGCTATTCACCGCAACCGCGCGGAGATCCGTGACATCTTTGTCAACAAGATGCCGAATACGGATGACTCCCTCAAGGCCGAGCCGGCGGAGCTGGCTGAAGCATCCCGCCAGTTCCTCCGCGAGCAGTTCATGAAGGCCAAGGTCGCCATCTCCGGCGCTAACTTCGGTGTGGCAGAAACCGGCACCATCAACATCGTGGAGTCCGAGGGCAACGGCCGCATGTGCCTGACCCTGCCGGAAACCCTCATTACCGTGATGGGTATTGAAAAGCTGGTTCCCACCTTCCAGGACCTCGAGGTCTTCCTGCAGCTGCTGCCGCGCTCCTCCACTGCAGAGCGCATGAACCCGTACACCTCCATGTGGTCTGGTGTGACCGAAGGTGACGGCCCGCAGAACTTCCACATCGTGCTGCTGGATAACGGCCGCACCGCTGCTCTGTCCTCCCCCAAGGGCCACGAGGCACTCAAGTGCATCCGCTGTTCTGCCTGCCTGAACGTCTGCCCGGTCTACGAGCGCGCCGGCGGCCACGCTTATGGCTCCGTTTACCCGGGCCCGATTGGTATCTCCCTGACGCCGCAGCTGACTGGCATGAAGGACCACAACGATCCGTCGGCAAGCTTGCCCTATGCCTGCTCCCTGTGCGGCCGCTGCGACGAGGTGTGCCCGGTGCGCATCCCGCTCTCCCAGGTCATTCTGGAAAACCGCTACCAGAAGGTCACCCACGCCACCCCGCCGGTCGAAGAGAAACTCTTCCAGGTAGTTGAGCTGGTGTGGAAGAACCCGAAGATCTGGAACCAGATCACCCACATGGTGGCACTCGGCCGTGTCCTCGGTGGTTTCAACGGAGTCATCGACAAGCTGCCGCTGTTCATGTCTGGTTGGTCCGAGGTACGCGATACTGCCGTTCCGCCGAAGAAGTCCTTCCGCCAATGGTTCAACACTGACGAAGCTCAAGAACTCCTCGCCCAAGCCAAGAAGGAGGGCATCAAGTGACCACCGCCAAAGAGGAAATCCTCAACCGCATTTCAGCCGCCCAGAAGCAGGCCGGCCTGCCGGACCACGTAGACATCCCGCGCGAGTACCAGAAGGAAGGCACGCTCAACGAAGATGAGCTGCGCGAGATGCTGGTGGACCGCCTCGAAGACTACAAGGCTGATGTGCACGTCACCGATGAGTCTGAACTGAACTCCACCCTCGTGGGCATCCTCAAGGAGCGCGGCTGTTCGAACGTCGTCTACGCACCCGGCATGGACGCCGGGCTTCTCGACGGCTTCGAAGGCACCGTCACCCCGGATGACAATGCCAAAAACCCGCGCGAGCTCGACGCCGTCGACGCCGTGGTGACCGAATCCCACGTCACCTCCGCGCAGACCGGCACCATCGTGCTCGAGTCCAATGAAACCTGTGGCCGTCGCGCGCTGACCTTGGTGCCGGACCGTCACGTGTGCATCGTGCGTAAGGACCAGATTGTCTACGGCGTCCCGGAGATGGTCTCCCGCATGAACCCGGAGCGCCCGGCGACGTGGATCTCTGGTCCGTCCGCAACCTCGGATATTGAGCTCTCCCGCGTGGAGGGTGTCCACGGCCCGCGCGATCTCATTGTGGTGATTGTTAAGTAATGTGACGTTCGGGGGCACCCGCCCCTTCCGAACACTCGGCTCACATCACCCCCGGCGCATAGGATAAGGCACGTACTAATTAACGATTTTAGGAGCCTTATTCTATGCGTCTTTCTCGCGTTTTAGGCTCGGTGCTGGGGCCCGTAGCTGTTGCTGCCGGCCTGGTTGCCGCGCCCGCTGTTGCTCACGCCGACCAACCCACCATCAACTGGGGGCCGTGCCCGGAAGGGGTCACCGAAGAGCGCGCTGAGTGCGGTCACGTGACCGTTCCGACCTATCACGATGCCCCGGAGAAAGGCACCATCGACGTCGGCCTCATCCGCCTCAAGGCCACCGGAAACCGTCAGGGCACCCTGTTTACCAACCCGGGTGGCCCGGGCGGTGACGCGTATAGCTGGGTGAGCTTCGCCGCGTGGCCGGAGGAAGTCAAACAGAGCTACGACATCATCGGTGTGCAGCCGCGTGGCCTGCGCGAGTCGGGAGAGGTGAACTGCACGTCCAGCGAAGTGGGCGGAAACCCGCTAGCGCAGCTGACGAAGATCGGCGCAATTACCCGCGATGACTGCGAGAAGAACACCCCGGGCTACACCGATTCCCTGACCACGGAGAACACCGCTAAGGACTGGGAGGTTGTGCGCCAGGCACTCGGCGAGGAGAAAATCAACATCGCCGGTCTCTCCTACGGCACCTTCCTGGGCTCCACCTACGCCACGCTCTACCCACAGCACACCGACAAGGTCGTGCTGGATTCCGGTATGAATCCGAAGATGGCATGGAACCAGATCTTCGCTTCCCAGCAGGCAGGCTACGAGAATGCGCTGCATGACTTCTTTGCGTACGTGGCCAAGAATGACGACTCCTACCACGCCGGAAAGACCCCGCTGAAGGCCTACGAGCGCTGGTCCCAGATTGTTGCCGCCGAGGCAGGCGTGCGCCCCACCGTGCTTCCACCTAACGCCCAGATTGGTGACCTGCCCCCAGGACTGGAGTTCGCCGGCCAGCCAGGCGCCAACATTATGACTGCTACCGGTGAGCTGCGTGTGCAGGCGGAGCACCTCGCCGGCAAGGTACGCAACCCGCAGGCTGTCCAAGCTTCCTCGCCGACGCTGTCCGCGACCCGTGAGCTTCTCCCCCGCCCAGAGTCCTGGGACACGCTGGCTAAGCACATCGGCGGCATCGAGCCAATCAACTTTGAGGAGCAGGCGGCACAGCAGCAGGCCCAGCAGGATCCGCAGCAGGCTCAGCAGGACGTTCTCAATGCCGTGAGCATGCAAAACATCATCATGTGCAATGAGAACACCGCGCCGACGGATCCCACCCTCATTCCGGCGTTCCTCTGGTCGAACTACGTCACGATTGACCCCTTCACGCTGTTCAACTCGATGTACGCCTCCGGCGCAGGGTGCGGTGGCCGCGCACCGGTCAACACTCCAATTGCCGTCTCCGGCCAGAACCTGCAGACCAAGCCGCTGCAGCTGCAGGCCACCGGTGACCCGCAGACTCCGTACGCCTTCTACCGCGGCCTCTCGGATCCAATGCAATCCCGCGTGGTGACCGTCCACGGCCCGGGTCACGGCCACTTCGCGATGGGCAACAAGGCCGTCGACCAGATCGTGGTTGATTACCTGCGCACCGGTGAGGTCCACACCGCGGATGCGCCGGGCTTCTTTGACCAGCCCCAGGCACAGGAGCAGCCCGCCCAGTAATACAGGCTGCGAAACAATGAAGGGGCGACTTACCTAGCCGCCCCTTCCTCCCGCCACACCCCCATCGGCGTGAGGCCAATTACTGCGCTTCAGTCTTTATAGGCTAGAATCGCATCGTTGGCATTTCGCCAGCAATGCCCTTGTAGCTCAGCGGATTAGAGCATCGGTTTCCGGTACCGAAGGTCGCAGGTTCGATCCCTGTCAGGGGCACTTTTTCATGCCCACATCTCTCCCATCAGGCCGCACCCCGGCCCTCATTTTCAACGACGCCACGTGCGGGGGGCGCCTTGCGCATTCTGCATTCCCCCAGACCTGAAACCCGCAACCTGCAGGT
>NZ_KV821931.1:0-43812 GCF_001815785.1 Corynebacterium sp. HMSC056F09 | reverse complement strand
GAAACCCGCAACCTGCAGGTGGGCGTCGCCCAGCGCTTGACGGCACCAAGCCACTCACTTGGAGGTTTCGGGTTCGAGGTCTGGGGGTTTGGAATTATCGCAAGCGCGCCTCAATAACCGCGACCACATCCTCAGGATTCTTCGCCGAGGCGATAAGAGAGCTTCTGCCCTGCTCGATGCGCACGGTCGGCCCAGAGACGATGTAGGCCGGTGCGCCGTCGACAACACGCGGGCCTGCGCCTTCCTTGAGCCCAGTCTCAGGCCCGACGCTGGCACCGGTGATATCGCTGAGTGCAATCCTCTTCGTGAAGATACCCAGGATGGAAACCACAACGTCGTCGTCACTCACGACGATTTTCACTCGCATCATGATGCAGGCCACGGTTGTAGCGATGACCAAGGCACCAAAAAGGGTGGCTGCCCACGTGGAGTCAATCATCGTGGGAACCACAGCGGCCACGACGGCAAGACCAACGATAATTCCCAGCCACAGGAGCGGGCCGTTGAGATAGCGAACGTAGATATGAGAGGCCATGGAGTTCAGGCTATCGCATGGCTTCGCCCTTCGCGCTCACCGAAGCCGCGGGCGGCGGCTGTTTAAGGCTCGCGGTGAGCGCGAAGGGCGAAGAAGTGATGGCTCGGAAACTAACTCTCAGGCTCGACACTGCCCTAGTTGCCAAAGATCAAGCGAGATCTTGAGGCGGGAGCGATAGTTTTGTCAACGAGGGCAGCTGCGCGGCGGCCTGGGCATGGTTCTACGCATGCATGAAGCCCTTCCCGAACCGCAATGGCTTTCGGCGCAAAGGAACAGGTTGAGTGTTGCGGCAGGTGAGAAGGACGAAGCCCCAGCAGGAAATTCTGCTGGGGCTCAAGTCAAGCTACTCTCCCCCGCTGGACGGCAGCGAGGAGGCGAACCAGGCTACTGGGTGATGTGCTGGTTGACGATCGGCTGGGTGATGTCCAGGGTGCCGTGCTCGACGTAGTACATGCCGAACATCAAAGCTCCCAGCATCACCACGGAAAGAAGCATGGAGGGAATCCACTCAACGAAGACGGAAACCCAGCCATCAGCCTTGTCACGGGCAGCTGCTTCGCGCTGCTCCTGAGCCAAATCGCGCTCGACGATCATGTTTAGTCCTTTCACTTAGCTCCCTGTGCCTGAGAAGTTTTCGCGGAAACCGTCTCGTGGTGGCGTGTGGGATGCTCGCCCATTAACACAGAGTATCTTAGCAGTTTATGCAGAGCTGACCGTAGTTAAACGCAGATATTTCGGCCGCTATCCGCCTTTAGTATGACACCGACTGTGGGCTAGACCCCAGGGTCCTCATTGTTGTTGAGCGCTTCGACGAAGTCCTCACGATCCTGAAACATGCGCTCGATGTCATCCTCCGCGCCGATTATCCACAACTGGGAGGCATCATCGAAGGTCAGAGCCCCGTCCGGGTGCTGTTCGAGGGCGTGCTCAAGTGCGGCGGTTTGCTCCTCGCTGAGCTCTTCCAAGTCCTCGACGGAGCCTACCTGAACGCTGAGTTCCTTCAGCGGCGTGATGCCGTACGTGGTGTATTGGCGCTCTGGGTGCTCGAACAATTCTTGTCCCATCATGATGTGGACGGGTCACCTCCTGGTGCGTAAACGGACGGGGCCTACTCTACCCCGGTGGGCGCAGCTAGTGGTCACGAGTGCCCAGGCGCTCATCCGGCACGAAGCCGTCATAGCCCGGAAGGTTTTTCTCCGAGAGCACGCCTTCACAAAAGCGCAGAAGCGCCGGAACATCGGCGGGATCCAGATGGTCAAAGACCATGCGGCGCACGGACTCAACATGCTCCGGCACCGCCGCCTCAAGTCGCTCACGGCCGGCCCGCGTCATGACGACCTCCACGCCGCGGGCATCGCCTGCGCACTTTTCTTTGCGTACGAGCCCACGCTTTTCCATGCGGGTGATCTGGTGGGAAGCGCGGGAGCGGTCCCACTCCAATTCTGTGCACAGATCGCGCAGGCGCAGGGTATGCTCGGGTGCCTCCGAAAGCGAAACGAGCACCGAGAATTCGGCCGCCGAGATATCACTGCAGGCCAAGAGGGTTTCCTCCATGCCGCGATTAATCTTGCGAATGCTGGCCAGGAGTTGGCGCCACAGCTCTTGCTCGCTGCCGGTGAGCCATCGAATATCCGCTGTCATGGCACTTACCCTACACTCCGGCTCTTAAGCATTCCTAAGCCTCTCCATGTCCAGGTCTATGCGCCCGGGTACCCAGGAATAGCGCTGCGGCATACAGGTGAGCACGATGACCTGCGTTGTCTTCCCTGCCTTTGTAAACAGTGCCGCCATGAGCTGGAGACGCTGCGAGTCGGTGGAGCCCAGCGCGTCATCGATAACGACGGGTACCGGTTCACTGGACACCAGCTGGGCGATGGCAAAGCGCGTCAAGATGCTCAACTGCTCCTTCGCGCCGCCGGAGAGCGCGTCGAAGGTCACGGTTTCGCAGTTGCGGCTGCGCGCCTGAACCTTGAGCTCTTCGGAAAGCTCGAAGTCCACGTCACCGCCGAACACGGTGCGGGCTAGTCCGTTGAGTGCAGTGACGAAAGGCGCGGCATAACGCTGACGGGCGGCATCGCGATGGCGCAGCATGAGCGAACGCAGGTAGCGCGCGGCCTCCGCGCGGCGCTGGATGGCAGCGTGGCGCTCACGAGCAACGTCGAGTTCGGCAGCGGCCTTCTCCTCGTTTTCGGCCGCGCCCGAGTGCATATCGATAAGCCCGCGGAACTCACGCATATCCCCCACCGCCGCATTGACCGCTGTATTCAGGGAATCAACGTGCGTATGCGCTCCCCGCGCCAACTGCTCCGCGGTGTCGACATCGACGGCGGACATCTCCTCCAGCGCTTTCTTCTCAGTAGCGTACGCGGTCCGTGCTGCTTCGATAGCGGCGGTCACGCCTTCATCAGCAAGCTGGGCACGCGCCGACGCCACTGCCGCGGCCTTGGCATCGCGCTGCGCGGTGGCCTCCTCCGCACGGACCATAGCCACCTCCAGTGCCGCGCCCGCCTTGTTCTCGCGGTAGGGCGCCAGGGCGCGATCAAGCTCATCCAGCTTCCTGCGCAACTCCTCTTCCTCACGCTCCACTACGTCGAGCTCCCGCGGCTTTGCGTCGTCCTCAGTAGTCCCGCCCACCTTCTCGGCGTCCTCAGCATCGGCCGCGCACGCCTCAAAGCGCGCACGCAACTCACCCAGGTCCTCCCCACCCAGCGCAGCATGAAGCTCGCGGGCCGCTGTATCCGCAGCGGAGGCCAGCTCCGCGTGCTTTTCGCGGGTGGCACGGGCGGACTCAAGGTCTTCGCACCCGGCATCCTCCAGCAGGCGTGCGAGCTCCACGCGGGCCTTCTCCACGCCTTCCTCACCGCTATCGCCCGCACCGGCTGCGTAGCGGGCGGTGATGTCACCGACCTTCAGCGTGGTGCCCTCGCGCAGTTCGACTGCCAGTTCTTGACCGTTCTCCAGCGCACGTTCCTCGCCATCGACGACAAAGGCGCCCTTGCCGGAAAAGTAGAGCTTGGACGCCGCGGCGGCCCGCAGGCGCTCCTGGACAGTAACCTCGCGAGCCGCGTCCTCCAAGGCCTGAAGGTTCGGTACGTCGGGAGTCGCCGCCAGCTCACGGCGGCGGGCTGCCAAAGTCTCTTCCAGCTTGTTCAGTGTTTCGAGTCGGGTGCCCAGAGCCTCACGTTCAGCGCGCTGCTGCTCGCGGCGGGCGCACTGGCGTTCCTCGCGCACGGCTTCATAGCGCTTGTGGACCTCGGCGCGCTCTTCTTCTAGTTTCGTGCGGGCGGCGGCTTCTTCCTCGGCCCGCTCCCGGGCTTCCACAACCGCGGCGGCGGCACGCTCAGCAGCATCAACGGCTGCGGCATGCTCAGCAACCACAGTTTTACGGCGCTCCGCTTCCCCCTCCGCGCGCGTCACGGCCTCCGCCGCCCGAGTCACCGCAGCCTCCTGCGCGGTGACCTTCTCCTGTGCAGCCCGAGCGGCGACCAGCTCACCGTCACGGCGCTCGCATTCTTCCGCGGCCGCCGGCAGAGCGGCTTCAGCCTCCTTCTTCTTCAGCTCGGCAGCCTCATAGCGCTCCACCACGCCGTCGAGCTCGCGCAGCGCGGCCTCGGCGGCAGCGTGCTTCTCCTCAGCATCCGCTAGAGCGGCGATGGCAGACTTATAGTCTCCTGCCGGCTTGTCTGTCTTCGCGGTGAAATACTCCTTGTACTCCGCCTCGATGCGCGTGAGTAGCTCCGAGTCTTCCGCCGCGGCACTCGCCCCGGTCTGCTCCTCCAGCGCTGCGGTCAGGGAAGGAATACCCACCGCGGCGATGCCTTGGTGGTTGTCGTCCTGGCGGACGAAGAGGGCGTCGAGAAGCGCGCGGTCCACGTTCTCACTGAGGATCCGCTCCAACTCCCCATCCGCCTCGGCTCCGGTCCACTGGCCCGGGCGCGGGGAGAAAACGTGCAGCTCCGAGGTACGTTTCTTCACCCACTGCTTGCGAATGCGGAAGCGGTAAGGCCCCACGGTCGCCTCCAGCGTGACCTCAGGCCCCACGTCGCGGCCGGCAGGCTGCAGCGCCCGCACCGGCTTGGAATTGGCCGTGTGCTTTTCTGTAAGCACAAAATCGATGGCCTCCACCAGCGTGGACTTTCCGGCCTCGTTCGGCCCACCGATGACCACCACCCCGGTCTCCGGCAGGTCCTTGACCTCCAGGTGCTCCACGCCCCGGACATTGTTCAGTTCAACAGAATGCAGCTGCATCATGGTTTAGGCTCCCTTCGCGCTGAGGCGGAACAGCAGGTTGGCAGCGTCGCGGGCGGTGGGGTTGTCCAAGTCCTCGAGCAGCTCCGCTAGCGCATTGGCGGCATAACCACTCAAGTTCAGCTCACTGAGCTCCTCCTCCGAGGGCGCCAAATGCAGGTCCATGGTTCTCTCGCGCGGCTTGAGGGAGGCAAAGACCTCCTCCATCTCCGCCAGGCCCTGCTCCAGACGGGCCTGCGCGCTCAAACCCACGGTGCCGCGCAGGCTGTACTTGACTGCGGTGCGAATCTTCTCCGGCACCGCGTCCAGCTGTTCCAGGAAGCCCTCGGCATCCTCCATGGAGTCGATGTCCGCATCGATCGCCCGGAAGTCCCAACGGCCAACGCGGTGCTTGGCGACGTCCACCCGATCCCCCTCAACGGTCACCACCAAGGCATTGCCCGAATCGCGTTCTCTATCGTCGAAGGCCGTGGTCTCCGGGCTGCCGGAGAACCACACCTTGCCGGTAGAACCGAGGGATTCTGTGGAGTGCGTATCCCCCAGCGCCAAGTAATCGATAACACCCTTATCCAGGCACTCCTCTACGAAGGCGAGGTCGATCGTATCCGCATCCGAGTCCTCGCCCTCGCCCGCGCGGGATTCCACCTGGCCGTGGCCCACCGCGATGCGAACCGCGCCCTCCTCGGCAGGCGGCAGCGGCTCCAGCGCACGGCGCACGAGGTCATAATTAGCCCGCTTGGACAGATAAGGGGCACCAACGATCTCCACGCCAGGGCGAACCTCAATCGGCTCCGAATCAGCGATCACGTGCACGTTATCCGCAAAGGAGTTGAAGAAGATGGAATCCGCCACGAGCGGATCATGGTTGCCGGGCAACAAGTAGACCGGAACCGGCAGGCGCTTGAACATATCCTTCGCCCGCAGCAGCGTGGACTTGCTCAAGGAGTTGTGTTCAAACACGTCACCGGCCACAACGATGAATTCGGCACCCGTCTTGGTGGCCAGCTCCCCCAGGCGCAACACCGCCGCCTCGCGGTCATCATCAAAACGCGATTGCGCCGCGGGACTTAAAAACCAGCGGGTCATCCCCAGCTGGAAATCGGAGGTGTGGATGAACGTGACCGCGGCCATGCAAACTCCCTACAACGTGGTCCAGGGCGGGGCGTGTGAGCCCCTCCCCTAAAAGGTGGCAATGTCTAGTGCGTCAGATGATAGTAAAGGTCCTCGACATCGGAGACCGCCCGAAGCAAATCTATGTTCGTATGGCTGACGGAGCGCATGGCCTTGCGCAGCAGTTCCGGGTCGGAATCATCCACCGCAGGAGCGGTCTTGGGCTCCGGCAACGGCGGCAGCTCGCGCCCCTCCCAGAACAAAGCATTGCGTTCCTCGGCCGAGATTTCAGCGGCCGCAGAAGCGGAAAACGAGTCCTCCGAGGCCGCCTTGGCCTGCTCCATGACCGCTTGCTCGAGCCGCGCGAAGTCGAGTCCGCGCAGGGCAAAAATCACGGAAGGATCGGCATCCATCCGGGCCGCGAGGCGGTCTGCCACCGCCACGACGTGCTTGCACACGTACTCCGGGTCGGGGCAGGTACAGGAAAAGCGGAGGTCGTCGGGGTACTCGGCGATGAGGATGTCGAGAGAGACGTCGGCAAGCATGCCCTCCCTGGCTTGCGCCACGGAGTTCGGGGTGCGCGCGAACATCTCCGACAGCCGCCCGATGTCCTCGTTGTTGCGGTAGGGCACCTGGATGAGCACCGCGAAAGGCTCGTTCTGGGAGCCCGCGACCTTGCCGTGCACCGCGCCATTGCGCACGTCAAGGCCCACGACATGACCCTCCGTGGCGTACTGGCGCCCGCGGCGAATGCGACCGGAATCCGTTTGCTGGTTGACAAAGTTGAGCAGGCGCGTGGCCGCCGGCTGCATGGTGCGCACGCGGTCGACGCGATTGACCTCTTCCGGCGTGCTCACGCGCTTGCGGGTGCCGAAGTTGGCGTAGATGACGTTATTGTCTTCCGGGTTCTTCGGTGCCATTTACTTCTCCTGCTCCCTATAACTCATGAGATCCGCCAGCTGCTCGGGGCTCAGTTCGGTGAGCCAGCCCTCGCCCTCGCCCACGACAGCACCGGCCAGCTGCGTCTTGCCGTCGAGGATGTCCTGGATGGATTCCTCCAAGGTACCGGCGGTAATCATCTTGTACACCTGCACGTTGCGCTGCTGGCCAATGCGGAAGGCGCGGTCCGTGGCCTGATTCTCCACCGCCGGATTCCACCAGCGGTCCATGTGCACGACAATCGACGCCGCCGTGAGGTTCAGCCCGGTACCGCCCGCCTTGAGCGAGAGCAGCATGACGGGCGCGCCGTTGTCGGCCTGGAATTCCTCCACCATCTGGTCTCGCCGGTTCTTGCTCACGCCGCCATGGAGGAAGGGAATCTCGCAGCCCAGTTGTTCAGAGAGGTAGGGCTGGAGAACGTCGCCGAAGGCCTTGTACTGGGTGAAGATCAGAACGCGCTCCTGAGATTCGATGGCCTGGTCGATGATCCGCATGAGCTCCTCCACCTTGCCGGAGCGGTGCTTGCCCTTGATGGTGACGGGGCTACCATCGGCCAAGAAGTGCGCCGGGTGGTTGCAGATCTGCTTGATGCGCGTCAGTGATGCCAGGATGAGGCCGCGGCGCGAGATGCCCTCCTTCTTCTTCGCCAGGGCCTGCTCCACGCCATTGACCAGGGCCTTGTAGAGAGCGGCCTGTTCATCGGTCATGCGCACGGTGATGATCTGTTCGGACTTCTCCGGCAGGTCATCGATGATATTCGGGTCCGTTTTGAGGCGGCGCAGGATGAACGGGCCGGTGAGAAGGCGCAGGCGCTCCGCCATGACATCGCTGCCCTCGCGCTCGATGGCCTTGGCAAAGTGGTTGCGGAAGAAGGAGGCGGAGCCCAAGATTCCCGGGTTGCAATAGTCCAGGATGGAGCGCATCTCCGACAGGCGGTTCTCAATCGGTGTGCCGGTCAGCGCTACGCGGTGACGTGACGGGATGGCGCGCACTGCCTTGGAGGAGCGCGTGGAGGCGTTCTTGATCGCTTGAGCCTCATCGAGGACCACGCGGTCCCACTCCACCTTGCTCAAGGTCAAAAAGTCACGGCTTACCGTGCCATAGGAAGTGATGACGATATCGGCCTCCTGAGCTGCGGTAACCAATTCCTCGCCCTTCAGGCGCCCGGTGCCGTGTTGCACCATGACCTTAAAATCCGGCACGAAGCGCGTAGCTTCCCTAGCCCAGTTGCCCACCACGGAGGTCGGCGCAACCACCAGAGTGGGCTTCCACGCCTCTGGCTCCCCATCGGTCTCATGGGCGGCTTTTTCTACCGCCAGCAGGGACAGCAGCTGCAGCGTCTTGCCCAAACCCATGTCATCTGCCAGCACCGCGCCGATGTTGTTGCGGGACATCCAGTACAGCCAGTCCACACCGCGACGCTGGTACTCGCGCAGCTCGGCATGGACCGTATCGGGGATGTCCACGCGGTCGGGTGCCGTACTATCCAGCCCGCCGAGCAGCGAGGTATGCCACTCGGATCCGGTGAAGGCCACGGGGTCCTCCGCCATGGACTTCAAGGCCATCTCGCGCAGGTCTGCAAGCGTTACCGCTTCTTCTTGCTCGCCCTCGTTGAATTCCTTGCGACGGCGCTCCACCTCGGCCACAAGCTCTTCCCAGCCGGGTTGTTCCAGCTGACGGGCCATTTCCGCGGTCGCGGCGAGTTGCTCCAGCTCCTTCAGAGCGCGCTTGCGTGCGGTATCGGCCAACTCGCGCATGTACTGCGAGATCTTGTTCAAGGCCTGGGTATCCGCCATGACCCACTCGCCGCGCAGGCGAATCAGGCCGGACTTGGAGGAGATGAGCTCTTGCATTTCGGCGTCGGTTAGCTGCGTGTCTCCCACCGAAAGCTTCCAGTCATAGCTGAACAACTTCTCCATGCCGATGTGCGCCTTAGTGGCGGCATCGGCCGGATCACGGACCTCCGTGGTTTCCAGCTTGGCCTTGGTCTCCATATGGGACCAAGACTTGGGCAACAGGACGGTAAAACCGGCCTTACGCAGGGCAGCGGCGTCGTGGGTGACAAAATCCACGAGCTGTTCGGTAGTCAGGTAGACGTCCCAATCACCCGCATGTCGGCTCGCCGGGGCGGAATTGTACTTTAGCCGCGGGGCCACATCGAAGGCGTGGCGACGGGCTTCACGCAGCTTCTCGACGCTCCCCCGATCCAACTGGTCCTGCCGCACCGGCAGCGGCGAATCCGTGCCGGAGCGAACCAGCAGACGAATAGGCCATGCTGCATCCTCGACGGAGACAGAATCATTTGGCGGCTCCTCGACGAGGAAGACCAGTTGAAGATCTACAGAGGTAATGGAGTCTTTCCACTCGTTGAGCCCGCGCAATAACTGCGCTCGCCCCTTCTTCACGGGCGAAGTTCTCAACAGTGCTTGAGCGAAATCATGCCAGGGTGCTGCGCGCGGGGCATCGATCTGCGGGCGCAATTGGGTGTAGGCAATCCAGTGCGTGAGCTCATCCGCCAGATCATCAGTGAGAGCCCGGTTATTAATGGAGAGGATGCCGGGCGCGGAGGCTAGCATCTCCGCCAGCCAGCTGCGCTCGCCCAAACCGGAGGCCAGTTGCCACATGGGGTACCACTCACCGGCTTGATAGGACAGGCGGATGGTCACCCGGCCAGCGCGAACAAACCGGAAGAGGCCACGATAAGCACGGATGAGCCACAGGAGATCCGGCGCGATGGTCGCGCGCTGCTCTGGGGTGGCCGCTTGGCTATCGGTGTCGAGGTATTCCAGCTTGGCCAATGTTTCTACCGCTTCATCTGGGGCGAACATAGCCATGGGCACCATGAGGGAAACATCTTTGCCCTTCGGCGTACGCAGGGAGACTCGCGCGCGGTTGCGGAAGGTCTTCTTGCTCAGGATGCTATCGACCACATCCGGGAAGGTTCCCCCTGGGACTGCTGAGGGCATGATGATTTTGTGCCCTTCGACCTGTTCGATCCATAGACTCAGGCCGGAGACGGGCAGCCAGAGGCCATGCAGCAGGTAAGAAGCCATAGGGGCCAGTCTAGCAGCACGCCTTTTGGGGACGGGGTCGCAGAAAGTTCCCGAATCCTGCCTAAATAGACAATCGTTATAGTCTCGTTACATAACGACGTAACACCAGTAAGACCGTACAATAAGCTGTGACCAAGGTAACCAAATACTGGTCAACCAGCCAATTTTCAGTTGGGTAGGAGCTTGTGCCTCGTTAGCGTGGTTAGGTCCTATTTTTTAATCTCAATCTCAAGGAGAGATCAGTGCAAGACTCCACTTGGTATGTCGTTGCGATGATCATCTACCTGCTTGCCATGGCCGCTATCGGCTTCTGGAGCTACAAGCAGACGGATGAGTACGACGACTACGTTCTCGCCGGCCGCGGCCTCCACCCGTTCGTAGCCGCCCTATCCGCCGGCGCTTCCGATATGTCGGGTTGGCTGCTCATGGGCCTGCCTGGCGCTTTGTTCCTGACCGGTATGTCCGAGCTGTGGATGGCGATCGGCCTCCTCATCGGTGCTTGGGCCAACTGGAAGTGGGTCGCGCCGCGTCTGCGCTCCTACTCCGAAATTGCCGGCAACTCCATTACCGTGCCCTCCTTCTTTGAAAACCGCCTGCACGATAAGTCGCGCCTGCTGCGCATCATCGCGGCGGCCATCATTATCTTCTTCTTCACCTTCTACGTCTCCTCCGGCATGGTGGCCGGCGGCCGTTACTTCGAGTCCAGCTTCGGCGGCGACTACATGGTCGGCATGCTCGTCGTGGCAGCCGTGACGGTCTTCTACACCTTCGTCGGTGGCTTCCTGGCGGTGTCCTACACCGATACCGTTCAAGGCCTGCTGATGTTCGCCTCGCTCATCATCGTGCCGATCATGGTGCTCTTCTCCTTGGATAACCCGGGTGAGATCTTCAGCTTCGCCGCTGAGAACCCCTACGCCACCGGTGGCGTGATTGAGAACCCCAATTACTTCTCCCTGTTCTCTGGCGTATCCGCCGCCGTCATCATCGGCAACCTGGCCTGGGGCCTGGGTTACTTCGGTCAGCCGCACATCATCGTGCGCTTCATGGCGCTGCGCAAGCCTTCCGACGCCCGCGCGGGCCGCTTCTACGGTGTGAGCTGGATGGGCATCTCCCTGATCGGAGCCATCTTCGTCGCGCTCTCCGGCACGGTCTTCTTCACTGAGACCAACCACTCCATCACCGACCAGGAGAACTACGAGACCATCTTCCTAGACATGGCTCAGGTCATGTTCCACCCGCTCTTTGCTGGTCTGGTTCTAACCGCCGTTCTGGCAGCCATCATGTCCACGATGTCCTCCCAGATGCTGGTTGTCTCCACCTCCCTGATTGAGGACCTCTACCTCATCTTCGCTAAGAAGAAGCCAAGCCAGAACGTCCTGATCAACCTGTCCCGTACTGCCGTCGTGGCCATCGCCATCGTCGCCGCTGTGCTGGCAATCAACCCGTCGGATTCGATTCTGGGTCTGGTCGGCTTCGCCTGGGCCGGCTTCGGCTCCGCCTTCGGCCCGCTGGTGCTGCTGTCGCTGTACTGGAAGCGCCTCAACTCCACCGGCGCCATCGCCGGCATGATCACCGGTGCCGTCGTGGCCATCGGCTGGGGCATGAGCCCGCTGGGCGATACCCTTTACGAGTTGGTTCCGGGCTTCATCTCCGCTCTGCTCGTATCCGTCGGTGTTTCCCTTGCTACCAAGGCTCCGGATGAGAAGGTCATCCAGGAATTCGAGGAGGCTACCCGCTTGGCCAAGCTCGTTGAAGAAAACGATGACTTGGACTTCGAGGAGGCCGCGGAGAAGGTTCAGAAGTAGCCTTCGGCCCCTCCCCCTCCTTCTTTTAAACCCCTCGTCGGGCTAGTTCATCACTAAGCTCCGGCGAGGGGTTTGTCTTGTGAACTGAGGTGCCCGAGACACCTTCCTTTTAAGACAGCGCTGCCTCAATAGCCTTGACGGATTCCTTAATATGCGGGACGGTACCAGCCACGTGGGAGCGGGCATCATTCGGAATGAAGGTCACGTTTGTACCGCGCGAAGTCCACTGCTCAACCAGCTGCTCAGCGGTGGAGAAAGGAATCACGTCATCGCCGCGGCCGTGCGTAACCACCACCGGAATCGACGGCGCATCGTAACCAATGTGCTGGTCCGCCAGAATTCGGTCATAGGGCGCAGTAGCAATGAATTGGTCAACGCTGTTGCCCTCATTGCTGATCTGTTCAATGGTGGTTCCTGAAAAGCCAGCCAGCCCCAGGGTGCAGGTGTTGGTGGCGCGCTTGAGAATTGCAGCCCCCTTCTCATTGAGATGAGCGTACAGGTCTTCGCCATAGGAGTTACTCAAGCCCAACAACGCATAGGACTCAAAAAGGAAGTACAGCGTGCCGTCGAGAGCCGGCGGCAGCAACGTCAGATCCGCGGGTGCAGCACCAATCGTTGCTAGCTTGACGTTAAGCTCAGGCGCGTAGTCATCATAGAGTTCCGCTGCTGATGCCGCTGCCCCACCTCCCTGCGAATAGCCGTTAATGAACACGGGGTTGTCACCACTAATATCCCAGCCGTTCAGCTGCTGTGCCGCACGCGCACTATCCAAGACTGCATGCCCCTGGGAGATTCGGTCCATGTAAGTGTGCATTCCTGGGGTACCAAGACCTTCATAGTCTGTCACCACCACCGCATATCCCTTCTTCAAGTATTGCTCGAAGAAGAACTGCTCATAATCCCCCACGCCTTCAGCAATCTTGCGCGACGGCGCACAGCGGTCTGCCACACCCTGGGTACCAGGGGCGAATGCTACAACCGGGCGTGGTCCCGGCTTCGTCCATGCTGCTTTGGGCTCAATAACAATGCCGCTGACTGCCGTTTTCTCTCCCGTGCGGTTGGTAGAGGAATACAGGATGCGCTGGGCCTTGTAGGGGCCGATATTTGTAATTCCGAGGGTATTCGCCGGGTTGCGAACAGGCGCGGAACGGAAAAGCTGGCCGGGGGTGGATGACTCCAGATCTACAGCATCGTGGTAGAAGGCCGAGTATTCATCACCGACCGGACTGTTACCACCAGGTGCTGGTGCTGTGGAGTAATTCTTTAACTCTTCGGCGGCATCCTTAATGTCACCGGATTCGTTGGGGCTCTCCGTTGCTATGGGGTCTTTGAGGGCTTCCTCGGCGAGTGCAGATTCCGGCAGTTCCGGCGCGACGTCCTGCGCAAAGGCAAGAGGGCTTGCTGCAACAACGAGACATGTCGCAGCAAGAATGGGGAGCGGAGATTTCACTGCGTTTCCTTTCTTTTAGCAGTGATAGCGGGATCAGTAATTTTGACATTCTTAATCTATTACCAAGCTAATTATTAAAACTATTCTTATTTTGTCAAGTTTTGTTGACATCGCACCCCACCTCATTGCGTGCTTGGCGGCTCCCCTCCGAGCCCTTCAGGAACCCCTCCACGCTGCGCACAGTCTAAAAGTGCATGAACCTGCGCGCGGCCTATATCGGTTTCCTCTCCATAGCCACGGTGGCCTACGGCGGCTTCCATCTCCTTCCCGGCCCGGACCTGGGTGTGGCTACCGTGCCCGCACGCGTGGAGGCCCCTGGCTACAACCGCGATGACTTCGGCGGCTGGGCGCCGGGCACCCGCGATAACGTCAAAGCAGCGCAGACCATCGACGGCACCCTCTACGATCCTTATGCCCGCGCACCCGCGCCGGAGCGCGTCGAAGTCGACCACGTCTTTCCGCTCTCAGCAGCCTGGGATCTCGGCGCATCAACGTGGCCGCGGGAAAAGAAGATGGCCTTCGCCAACGATCCGCTCAACCTTGTTGCCACTGCCCGCAACTTGAACCAAGCCAAGTCCGATTCCCTGCCGGCGGACTGGCTCCCGCCCGCCGACCGCTGCGACTATTCGCTGCGCCTTGCCGCAGTGGCGCGCAAATACCAACTCCCACTGCCTGCCCGCGACTATGCAGTCATGCGCCACCAGTGTCGATTCGATTTCATATCCCAGCACCGTTAGACTTTCGCTGGGATAAGCCCCGTATAGAAAGGTAAAGCGCACTCCCCATGACAAGCTTGCTCATCTTCCTTCACGCCTTCGCTGCCATCTTGTTGGTCGGTACCGTGTGTATCTCCACCTCCGCCTTCCCCGGCCAGGTGGAAAAGGCCGCTTCCGGTGATGCTTCGGCCGCTGGTGCCGCCGGCATCCTCAACAAGATCACCTCGACCTATGGCTACATTTCCGCCATCGTTCCGGTTATCGGTCTGGCAGTCTTCCTTACCGATCTCGACGCTTACAAGTCCGCTGTTCAGTACCACATCGCCCTCCTTCTCTCCGTCATCGCCTGGGTGATTCTGCTCGTCGTGGTCATCCCGAAGCAGAACAAGGCCATGGCCGCGATTGCTACCCCGGGCAGCGCCGACGTGGCCAAGTTGAAGAAGCAGCTGGCTATGTTCTCCGGTATCTTCAACCTGCTGTGGGTTGTCTGCGCACTCCTCATGTACGTAGACAAGTTCCAGTTCTAGTCAGCAGAAATAGCGAAAACCTCCCAAGCTCTCTCATGAGTTTGGGAGGTTTTCTTGTGCAGATCTAGCGCCATCGCGGCGCCGAGCGAGGGCTAGTCACGCCAACCGCCGCGGCGCCCGCCACGGTCGCGGCCACGTCCACCGCGGTCACGGTCGCGGTATCCGCCGCGTTCACCGCGTCCGCGTCCGCCGTAGCCGCCGCGGCCACGGTCATCATCAAAGTTCCGGCGCGGCGGGCGGCCGGTGTCCTTCTGAATCTTGATGAGCTGTCCGGAAATGCGGGTATCTTTCAGACGGTCCAGCACTGCCGGGTCCAGGTTCTTCGGCAGGTCCACCAAGGTGTGGCCCACCGCGATGGTAATCCGGCCGAAGTCCTTGGAAGTCAGGCCACCTTCGTTGGCCAGCGCACCCACGATGGCGCCCGGGCGCACGTTCTGGCGCTTGCCGACGTCCAGCCGGTACGTCTCAAAGTCCCCATCCGGGCGGCGCGGGCCGCGGTCACGGTCGCGGCCGCCGCGGTCACGACCACGGTCACGGTCACCGCGATCACGCCCACGGCCGTCGCGCTCGAAGCGATCGCGCTCGCGACGGTCCTTCTTAGTCACCGGGCGCTCCTTGAGCAGGAAGTCCGTCCCGCCCTGCAGCTGCACGGCCAAGGCCGCGGCGATATCATCCATCGCCACGTTCTCCGCTGCAGAGTACTCGCGCACCATGTCGCGGAAGAACTCGAACTGCTTGTCCTCCTGCGAAGCGCCGATGGAAGCGAAGAACTTCTCCTTACGCTTAGCATTGACCTCATCCGCGGTCGGAAGATCCATCTCCTCCAAGCGGGCATTGGTCACGCGCTCGATGGAGCGCAGCATGCGACGCTCACGCGGGGTGACAAACAGGATGGCCTCACCAGTGCGGCCAGCACGGCCGGTACGGCCAATGCGGTGCACGTAGGACTCGGTGTCATTCGGGATGTCGTAGTTGACCACGTGGGTAATGCGGTCCACGTCGAGACCGCGGGCCGCCACGTCGGTAGCCACCAAAATGTCGAGGCGGCCATCCTTAAGCTGATCGACGGTGCGCTCACGCTGCTGCTGGGCAATATCGCCATTGATGGCGGCAGCGTTGTAGCCGGCCTCCTTGAGGCTATCGGCCACGTCTTCGGTCGCGTGCTTGGTGCGGCAGAAGACGATGATGGCGTCGTAGTCAATGACCTCGAGGATGCGGGTGAAGGCATCCATCTTGTGGCGGTGCGGGGTCAGCAGGAAGCGCTGCGTGATGTTGTCATTCGTACGGCGCTCCGACTTCACCGTGATCTCGGCAGGGTCGTTGAGGTACTGCTTAGACAGGCGGCGAATCGAGTTCGGCATGGTGGCCGAGAAGAGTGCGACCTGCTTGTCTTCCGGGGTGTCCTCAAGAATGCGCTCGACGTCTTCCTGGAAGCCCATGTTGAGCATCTCGTCCGCCTCATCGAGGACGAGGAAGCGCAGCTGCGAGATATCCAGGGAGCCCTTCTCCAGGTGGTCGATGACGCGGCCCGGGGTGCCCACAATGATCTGGGCGCCACGGCGCAGCCCGGAGAGCTGGATGCCATAAGCCTGGCCGCCGTAGATGGGCAGAACTTCGATGCGACCCAAGTGGTCGGCGAAGGACTGGAAGGAGTCCGCTACCTGGAGGGCCAGCTCGCGCGTGGGCGCGAGGACCAGAGCCTGCGGGTAGCGGGCCTCGGTATCGATCTGGGAGAGAACCGGCAGCGCGAAGGCCGCGGTCTTACCCGTACCCGTCTGGGCCAGACCGACGACGTCGCGGCCCTCCATGAGGATCGGGATGGTTTCTTCCTGAATTGGGGATGGCTTGGTAAAGCCCACCTTGGACACGGCTTCCTGAACGTCATCGGGAAGGCCGAGGTGTGCAAAACCCTGGGAGTTGTCGTTGGCTGAAGTTTCTTCAGCGCCGGTGTCCTCAGGGTTATTCGCAGCCCCGGTGTCCTGGTTGGATACCTGCGAAGCGTCCAGAGCTTCGCCACCTTGCGAGTTTTCCTGAGATTCCGACTTATTGAATTCTTCCGGCTCGTTTACGCCGCCGGTGGCGTTATCGGTAATGCTCATTGCTCAGACCAGAGTACGGCACCGGCACCCAATTAGCTATTTCACCGCTGAATTACCCGACCTTTTCCGCCTCGGGCTACTCCTTCGCAGCGTAACGCGTGGCGCGGTCACCGTGTTTGCCGCGCATCGTGACGTGCCCGGACTCGATGAGCTTGCCCAACGCGTAACGCACCTGGCCGCGGGTGAGCTGCGTGCTGTTCACGATGTCCACGAGCGAGAGCTCGCCGTTCCGGCGTAGTGCAGCAAGCACAAGTGCCGGGTTTCCGCCGAGCTTGGCGACGAGCCCGTCTTCCACCACACTGCCCTCCTTCGCTGTCTGTGCTGGGGCAAGCGCGGGCTGAAAGGAAGCAGAGGCGCTGCGAGTCGCGGGGGCGTGCTCGTCATCGCCTCGCCCCGCTCTCCAGAGGATCACGGTGAAGCGAACACCAGTGTCGATGAGGGTCGGAGGGCGCAAGCCGGCTTTGCGAAGGGACTCAAAGACGACCTTCATGCCTCCGCCCTGGCCCTCAATGACACGCTCGCCGTCCTCAAGCCGCAGTTTCGTGCTCAATGTGTATAGGCGCGGGTTCACAGCGACGGGTGACAGCATCTTTCCCCTGAGCTCTTCCACGGAGATGCCGCGTAGCCCACCCGGGCTAGTCACGATCAGTGCCTGGCGAGTCAGCCGAATGGTGACGAACTTCCCGGCACCTAAGCTTTCCGGCCCGAGGTCTCGGTGGACCACGGCATTAGCTATGACCTCTCGGACCGCCTCGAGGGGAAGCTCGGGAACCTCGCGCAGATGTCCATCCGTGCCATAGACCAAGTCGGTATCGATATTCCGGCGCACCCACGCCACGGCCGCATCCACCAGATCCGGGACGGGCCCATAAAACTCTTCCAGGTTCCGGGTGCGTGGCCCTTCCTCCCCCGCCGGGTATTGCACGGCCGCAGAAATATGCAGGTCAGGAAAGAATCCCTGCGGAAAGCGCCCCAGAGCGTACAAACCGGCCACACTCAGCTGTCCTTGGGCATCGACCACGCGGAATAGCTCCAGTAACTCGGCATCACTCGCACCCCGCAAACGAGGGGTGGCGTTGCGCAGCTCCGCCACTGCTTCTTTGAGCGCCGAATCATCACAAACTTCTAGGCTTGACCCGGGAACGGGTGCTGAGTCATAGGCAATGGCCTCGCGAGCGTGCAGCTTATCCACCTCGATCATGCGGAGGTCATTGGCGCTCATGACATAGTCACCGTCCGCCATGCGCAGGTAGGGCCGCCCCCGATAGAGCGCCGGCCGCTGGTGCGGCAGCACGCCTTCGATGTGGCCGAGCACCACAGCACGCCCTTCGATATGGAGGGTCTGGGTCTCAATGTAAGGCGCGGGTTCCACGAGGGTGCGTGCCTGATCCGCCAGGGCGCTTTCGATAGCGCCAGGATCGTCCACGCCGTGCACCGCAAAGCCGGGCTCCGCCACTCCAATGATGACGGTGCCGCCACGCGGCATGTTGGCGAAGGCACACAGAGTAGCCCCCAGGGACTGCGGCATTCCGCCGCGTCCCGATTTCACCTCCACGGTCGTCGTATCCGACTGCAAGAGGCGACAGTGCTCGAGGTAATCCTCGAGCTGCTCTACTGTCCACATCATGCCTGCAGAATACCGCAGACTGCAAAGTTTTACACTCTAGAGTGCGAGACTTTGCTTTCTAGACCTCGCGGCCGCCGACGAAGGTCTTGAACGTCATCGGCATGCCCGGGCGGTAAGCCAGGTGGATAGCGCTCAGGGCATCAAGCACGTGCAGGTCCGCGGCTGCACCGACCACCAGGGAGCCCTTGGCCGGGCGGCCTTGCGCATCCTTGCCCTCACCGACATTCTGGCGGCGCAGCGCGGTGGCACCGCCCAGCGTGCCGGCGGCGATGGCCTCATCCAGAGTCAGGTGCTGCTGAAGCACGGCCGTGGTCACGCAGAAGTTCATCGAGGACGTATAGGACGTGCCCGGGTTGAGGTTGGAGGCGATAGCGACGGTCGCACCGGCGTCGATAAGCTTGCGTCCCGGCGCCAGCGGCTCGCGCGTGGACAGATCACAGGCCGGCAACAACGTAGCCACCGTATCGGAGGAGGCCAGCGCTTCGACGTCCGCATCGCTGAGGTAGTTGACGTGGTCCACGGAGGCCGCGCCCAACTCCACCGCGAGTGCTACGCCGGGCCCCTCGCCAAGCTGGTTGCCGTGCACGCGCACACCCAATCCGCGGGCCTTGCCAGCCTCGAGCACGCGGCGCGATTGCTTCTCGTCGAAGGCACCACGCTCGCAGAAGACGTCAATCCACTGCACGTGCTCCGCCACGCCGTCGAGCATCGGGCCCACAACCTCGTCGAGGTAGGTTTCGGCCTCTGCTCCCGGCGGCACGAGGTGCGCGCCGAGGAAGGTCACGTCATCGACGTGGCGGGCCGCCACGCGAGCGGCCTCCACCTCGGATTCGGTATTGAGACCGTAACCGGTCTTCGTCTCCAAGGTGGTCGTTCCACCCCGGCGGGCAGCGGCGATGCGTTCCACCAGGAGTTTTTCCAGGCGCTCCTCCCCCGCCGAGCGGGTCGCGTCCATCGTCACGGCGATGCCGCCGGCCTGGTAGGACTCGCCCGCCATGCGGGCCTCAAACTCGGCGGAGCGGTCGCCATCGAAGATCATGTGGGTATGGGAATCCACCCAGCCCGGCAGAACTGCGCGCCCGCCCAGGTCGACCTTCTCGTCCGCGGCCGGGGCCTCGGAGGCTGGGCCGATCCAGGCGATGGTGCCGTCGGTGTTGGCGATGAGTGCGGCGTCGGCAAGCGTGCCTGCCTCCGACACCGTGCGCAGCTCTGAGATTCCAGTAAACAGGGTGGACATGATCTTCTTTTCCTCTCTTGTCTAGTCGCGGGCCTTGAATTCCATCGGGATACGCACACCGCGCTCGTCGGCGACTTCCTTGGCGCGAGTGTAACCGGAATCCACGTGGCGGATAACGCCCATGCCTGGGTCGTTCGTCAGCACCGCGCGCAGCTTGGCGGCGGCCAGCTCGGTGCCATCGGCGACGGTGACCTGGCCCGCGTGGATGGAGCGGCCCATGCCCACGCCGCCGCCGTGGTGGATGGAAACCCAGGTAGCACCGGAGGAGACAGCGGTCATGGCGTTGAGCAGCGGCCAGTCAGCCACGGCATCGGTGCCGTCGAGCATGGCCTCGGTCTCGCGGTACGGGGAGGCCACGGAACCGGAGTCGAGGTGGTCGCGGCCGATGACGATTGGGGCCTTGATCTTGCCTTCCTTGACCAGGTCGTTGAAGAGCAGACCAGCCTTGTGGCGCTCGTTGTAGCCCAGCCAGCAAATACGTGCCGGCAGGCCCTCGAACTCCACGTACTCCTCGGCGGCATCGAGCCAGTTGTGCAGGTGCTCGTTGTCCGGGAAGAGCTCCTTAAGTGCTTGGTCGGTGACCTTGATGTCCTCCGGATCGCCGGAGAGCGCTGCCCAGCGGAAGGGGCCGAGACCCTCGCAGAAGAGCGGGCGGATGTAGGCCGGAACGAAGCCCGGGAACTCGAAGGCGCGCTGGTAGCCGGCCTTGCGGGCCTCGTCGCGGATGGAGTTGCCGTAGTCGAAGACCTCGGCGCCCTCGTCCTGGAATTCCACCATGGCCTGGACCTGGGCGGCCATGGCCTCGCGGGCCTTCTTGGTGAAGGTGGTCGGGTCTGCCTTGGCCTCGTTGTGCCAATCCTCGACGGTGATTTCGGTGGGCAGGTAGCTCAGCGGGTCGTGCGCGGAGGTCTGGTCCGTAACGATATCCACGGTGAACTCGCCCGCGCGCTGGCGGCGCAGCACCTCCGGGAAGACCTCGGCGGCATTGCCCACGAGGCCGACGGACAGCGGCTTCTTGTTCTCCTTGGCGTCGAGCACCAGCTTGAGGGCCTCATCCAGGTCGGTAACGACCTCATCGAGGTAGCGCTTGGACTGGCGGCGCTTCAGGCGGGTCTCGTCAACATCGACGATGAGGCAGGCGCCGCCGTTCAAGGTCACGGACAGCGGCTGCGCGCCGCCCATACCGCCGCAGCCACCGGTCAGGGTGAAGGTGCCGGCGAGCGTGCCGTTGAAGCGCTTCTTGGCCACGGCCGCGAAGGTCTCGAAGGTGCCCTGCAGGATGCCCTGGGTAGCGATGTAAATCCAGGAGCCGGCCGTCATCTGGCCGTACATCATCAGGCCCTCATCCTCGAGCTTGCGGAAGTGCTCCCAGTTAGCCCAGTCGCCGACCAAGTTGGAGTTGGCGATGAGCACGCGCGGTGCCCACTCGTTGGTCTTCCAAATGCCGACCGGCTTGCCGGACTGCACCAGCAGGGTCTCGTCGGATTCGAGGTCCTTCAGCGACTCCACGATGGCATCAAATGCTTCCCAGCTGCGGGCTGCACGGCCGGTGCCGCCGTAGACCACGAGGTCCTCGGGGCGCTCGGCAACCTCGGGGTCGAGGTTGTTCATGAGCATGCGCAGCGGGGCTTCGGTCTGCCAAGACTTGGCGTTCAGTTCGGTTCCGCGCGGGGCGCGTACTTCGCGGGGTTCAGACATGACTTCCTTTCGCTCGTGCTTTTCGACGCCCTTCCAAACCCCCAAGGCCGGTTGCCCGGGGCTGTCCCTTGTGGGGCTTGGTCAGCGTCACACATCAGAAGCTACTGTGACGCAGCACCATCTTCTAGGGCTCTTTTGGCCTGCCTGTCTCAGATACAAGACTGTCGCCCGACCAGTATTGGGCGCCGCGCTGCCTGCAATCCAGAGCCCAACCCAAAAGTGCAGACCTGGAAGTGCATTCACGCAGGTGGGCGTCGTCCAGCGCCAAGGCAGTGCTTTGCGACGACCAGCAGGTCTGCACTTCCAGGTCTGCACTTTTACAAGCGCGGGCCGCGTGCCAGGTGCTTGCCCACCGTCTCCTGGAAATAGTCAGGCCGCGAACTCAACTGTTCTGGGCTAAACCTCAAAACGATGTAGCCCTTGTTGAGGATGGCTTGCTGGCGCCGATGCTCCGCGCGAATTACCTCTTCGGCCTCGAAGCGGTACTTGACGTTTCCGTCAATCTCAATCACGAGCCACCCATTAATGACCAGATCCGCTCGATAGTTCTCAATCACATACTGCGCCTTGACCCAGCGCAGCTCCGGGTAGTCCGCCGCAAGAATCAAGGCACGGGCATAGGATTCCCACGGTGACTCCGCGCAATTGACGCTTTCAGCAACCGCCCGCCGCGCGGCGGCAACACCCTTAACTCTCCCCATAGCGCCGAGCGTCTCACTGATCCAGAACTGGCCAACATTGCGCGCCCGCACGTCATCGGCGGCAACGAGCCCCTCCTCAAATCCATAGAACCGCGCAATATCAATGGCCGTGCGCTCCAGGGTTGACACGCGAATCCCGTGAACCACCGTCTCTTTACCGCACAAGTCCATGCGGCGATAACGGACAGTGGCTTTAGATCGTGGAGGTACCGAGTTCGAAGGCAACGTTGCCTCCCATTCGGTCGGCGGCACAACCAGCGGAATGCCGTGAATAAGGGCGGCGGATTTTCCCACTAATGTTGCCTTGGGCAAGGTCAACCCGAGCACATATGCCTTCGTGGTCTCCTTCTGCCACGGCTTGAGTTCGTGCCAATGCATCATCGGCAGTACGAAGCACCACGCCAGTTTGGCTACCTTGCCGGCGTGCACCTTCTTCCACCGGGGATCATCATTGGGTAGCTTGCGAAGGTCGATTAGGTGCTGGTCTAAAAAGCTAAAGAGTTGTTCATTGTTCATGCACTACTCATAACCCAGCTTTGTGTGCCTCGCCACAGATAGGCTTCCGTTCTTCGCCTCCGCCGCACTACCTGCAATCCGGTGCCCAGCCAAAAGTGCAGACCTGGAAGTGCATTCATGCAGGTGGCGTCGTCCAGCGCCAAGGCAATGCTTTGCGACGACCAGCAGGTCTGCACTTCTAGGTCTGCACTTTTAGAATTGAGACGGCACGAGAAAGCCCCATGGACCGTGTGGACCATGGGGCGGGAGGTGTTTAGCGCAGCGTGCCGACGGCCCCCTCTACCGCAGCCACCAGTGAACCCTCCTTGACCAGGCGCACGGTCTCCTCGATCTCCGGAGAGAGGTAGCGGTCGGTGCCCGGGCCTTGGACGGTCTGGCGCAGGGCATCGATGACCGCGCCAGTACCCTTGGCCGGCTGGCCTTCGCGCATATCGATGGCGCGGGCGGCGGTAAGGATTTCGATGGCGAGGACGCGCTGCAGACCGTCGACGGCCTTGCGCAGCTTGCGGGCACCCGACCAGCCCATGGAAACGTGGTCCTCCTGCATGGCCGAAGACGGGATGGAATCCGCCGAAGACGGGTTGGCCAAGCGCTTGAGCTCAGAGACGATGCCCGCCTGCGCATACTGCGCGATCATGTGGCCGGAGTCCACACCCGGGTCATCGGCCAGGAAGGCGTTGAGGCCGCGGCTGCGAGCAACATCGAGGAAGCGATCGGTGCGGCGCTCAGAGATGGAGGCCAGGTCAGCCACGACGATGGCCAGGAAGTCCAGCGCATAGGCCACCGGCGCGCCGTGGAAGTTGCCGTTGGAGACCACGCGCCCGTCCTTGGCCACCACCGGGTTGTCGACGGCCGCGGCCAGCTCGCGCTCCGCAACCGTTGCTGTGTGCGCCACGGTATCGCGGAAACCGCCAGCCACCTGCGGCGCACAGCGCACCGAGTAGGCGTCCTGCACCTGCTTCTTCTTAAATTCCTCGAGAGCGGCCGCGAGAATCTCCGAGCCCTCTGCGACCTGCAGGATATTGGCCGCAGCATCTGCCTGGCCTGGGTGCGGGCGCAGCTGCTGCAGGTCATCGGCAAAGACCACCAAGGTACCCAGCAGGCCCTCCACCGTCATCGCGGTGGCGATATCGGCGGTCTTGGCCAGCTCACGCAAGTCTGTAATGGCCAGGCAGAGCTGGCCCAGCATGCCATCGGTGCCGTTAATCAGTGCTAGGCCTTCCTTTTCCCGCAGCTTGAGCGGCTCGATACCCGCAGCGGATAGGGCCTCGGCGGCCGGGGTGACCTCGCCGCCATCGACGCGCACCTCGCCCTCACCCAACAGCGCCAGCGCGCAGTGCGCAAGCGGCGCAAGGTCACCGGAGCATCCCAGGGAACCGTACTCGCGGACCACCGGGTGAATGTTCGCGTTAAGCACCGCGGCATAGGTTTCCGCCACCACCGGACGCACGCCAGTACGCCCAGTGCACAGGGTAGACAGGCGCAACAGCATGAGCGCGCGAATGACCTCTTGCTCAACCTCCGGGCCTGTGCCCGCCGCATGGGAGCGCACGAGCGAAAGCTGCAGCTGCGCGCGCATCTCCTCCGGAATGTGGCGGCGCGCTAGGGCACCGAAGCCGGTGGAAATGCCATAGACCGGAGTCGGATCCTGGGCCAGCTCCTCGACACGCTCACGTGTGGAGGCGATTTCCGCCAGGGCATCCTCAGAGATCTCCACCTTCGCGCCATAGCGCGCAACGGCCACGACCTCCTCGATGCTCAGCGCACCGATACCCACGGTCACGGTGGAGGGATAAGAATTAGACATGTAAGGCTCCTTTGACGTCGCTGTGGTACCCCGCCCCACCACCCGCGTGGAAGGGAAGAAGGCACGCGAAAACACGTACTTGCTTTCACAAGAATAGAAAAATAGTGATACGCGCGACAGCCTTACGCGTTGCGCTCATAGTACAACAGGCTGCCCGGCGCGCCAATACCCCGCGCACGACCAGTTAGCGGCGCCCGTACATCCTCTCCGCCACCTGCTGCGCTGCAGCGTGCAGTTGCTGGGCGACGTCGGCGGCGTCGGCAGTCCCCACCGGGAAGGTCACCGCCAGCGCCGCCGCGGGCCTGCCCACGTGGTCAACCACCGCCACGCCTACCGACGCCTGCCCGCGCGCCACCACCTCAACCTCTTCGGCCCAGCCGCGCTCGCGCACCTGGCGCAAGATTTCCTTGTACTCCCCAAAACCTAAAGAACCGGGGACGAATGCTGCACGCCACTCCGCTTCCGGGAGCAGGGCCAGCATCGCCCGCCCGGAGGCCGTGCGCTGCGCCTGCAGCCGCACTCCCCTCTCCGTCACCAAGGACAGCGCCCCCGGCGCGCGAATCTCGTTGAGGTAGAGAATCTCCGAGCCCGCCAAACGCGACAGGTGCCCCGAACCCCCGACACTGCTGGCAATCCGCTCGAGGTGCCCCTGGGTTACCCGCACGAGGGGCTGCTGCGTGGCGTAGGCAGCAGCCATCGAATAGGCAACGAGCCCCAACCCATAGGTTTGGTTCTCCGGCAGGTGCACAACGAAGCCCGCGTCCACCATCTCCTTGAGCAGGTGGTAAGTCGTGGAGCGCGGCAGGTTCAGCTCACTGCGGATGCGCGCGGCGGAAATCGGCACGTCGATAGTGGACAGCAGCCGGAGGATCTCCAGCGCATTGCGCGCCGCCGGGACTCGGGAGGTACTCATGGGCCCACATTCTAGTGAGCCCTCGTACAAGTCCCAGCTAAGTCACCAGGAAGGCAATCGGCGTCGCAATAATGATGGTCAGCACCACGCGCTCGAACCAGATGACCACGATCTGCCAGAGTTTGATCGGAATCTTAGTAGCCAGAATGCACGGCACCAGCGCGGAGAAGAAGATGATGGCGGAGATAGCTACCACGCCAATAACAAACTTGAGCACCATGCTCTCAGAGCCCGCCACGGCCGTCGCCGGCAGGAACATCTCCGCAATGCCCATGGCCGCGGCCTTGCCCGCCAGCTCCGGTTCCGGCAGCTGGACAAGCCACGCGAACGGGTAGAACAGGTAACCCAGCCAGTCAAAGAGCGGTGTGAAATTCGCCAGCAGCAGACCAATCAGGCCCACAGACATAATGGAAGGCACAATCGCCGATGCCATGCGCACGCCATCGCGCAGGTTCTCCCAAATGGCAGCGCCCAAAGAAGGCGCGCGGTCCAGCGCCAGCAGCGCTTCCCGCCAGGCGGTCTTAAAGAAATTGCCCTTCACGGGCTTTTCCGGATCCGCTTCCACACCATCGATGTAGTCATCGGGAATCCTGCTCAGCGGTGGAATCCACACGGTAATCGCGGTGACCAGGAAGGTCACCACGAGGGAGACACCGAAGTAGATGCCCCACATATCCATAAGGTCGAGCTGCTTGGCGACGATCACCATGAAGGCAGCGGAGACCGTCGAGAAGCCCGTCGCGATGATGGAAGCCTCACGCGCGGTATAGCCGCCGCGCTGGTACACGCGGTCAGTAATGAGGATTCCCAAAGAGTAGGAGCCCACGAAGGAGGCCACCGCGTCAATGGCGGAGCGCCCCGGCGTGCGCCACAGCGGGCGCATGATGGGCTGCATGAATACGCCGACGAATTCCAGAAGGCCGTAGCTGATGAGCAAGGCCAAGAACGCGCCGCCGATGGGCACGATGAGCCCGACTGGCGTGGCAATCGAGTTCCACAGGAAGGGCACGATGTCCTCGTTGCCCAGCACTCCGGGAAGCTTTCCGATGACCATCAGGAAGGAGACCACCAGGCCCACCACGTTGAGCGCAGTAAAGACCGCCTGGAGCGGGCCTTCTTTCCAGTTTTTATTCACGATGCTGCGCACCGTGCCGTAGAGCGCCAGCGCCAGGATGAACCAAGGCACCAAGACGTCCGCATAGGTGCGGATGATGGTGACCATGTGGTCAAGCGGGATGGATTTCTTTCCGTCGTAGCTAATGGGAAAGAAGAATACGAAAGCGCCGATAGCACTGTAGACGAAGAGGCGCCAGATACCCTTCTTGGAGGGGACGTCGTCCTCGCTCTCGTAGAAGGCGTCAACGATTGCGTCTTCAGATTTCATGTTCTACCTCACGGTGGTGGAAACGACACGTCATTAGCACGGCCACAACACGTCCACTACACGAACGCGCCAAGCACACCCTCGCCAACACACGACGGCGAGTGCTTGTAGCCATGCCCACGCGACAGCCACACGCAGGTCTTCCATATGTTAGCGAAACCACACGTAAATGTCACCCAATTCACCCCCACAGAATGAATGAGTTCGCCGTCATAGGCCTAGGTGAGCTACCCCCACCACAAAAAAATTGACCGCACATCTGAACTAGAGGAAAGTAGCTCCCGGAATCACTCGCACCAACCACTCCCCTCATCCGCAGCGCTAGGACTAGCTAGCGCCACAACAGGGGCACAGAGGAGGACGCATCCCCGTGGCAGAAACCACCACCAAGCGCCCCGGCTTGAAACACCGGCACCTGCACTTTATTGCCTTAGGTTCGGCCATCGGCACCGGCCTGTTCTACGGCTCCGCCGGCGCCATCCAAGCCGCCGGCCCCTCGGTCCTCTTGGTCTACCTCCTCGGCGGCGCCGTGGTCTACTTTCTCCTGCGCGCACTCGGTGAGATGTCCGTGCACCACCCCGTTACCGGCTCCTTCGCCGAGTACGCCCGCACCTTCCTAGGCCCCTGGGCCGGCTATATCACCGGCTGGATGTTCGCCTTCGAGATGGTCATTGTGGCCCTCGCGGATCTCACCGCCATCGGCGTCTACATGCAATTCTGGTTCCCCGGATCGCCCCAGTGGGTGTGGGTCGCCGGCACGCTTCTCCTCGTCGGCGGCGCCAACCTCGCCACCGTCAAAGCCTTCGGCGAGCTGGAATTCGCCTTCACCATCGTCAAGGTCGGCGCCGTCATCGCCATGATCCTAGGCGGCGTGGCCGTGCTCGTCTTCGGCCTCTCCACCGCGGAGACCACCGGCCCGGCCAACCTGGTCAACGATGGCGGCTTCTTCCCCAACGGCGTCTCCGGCATGGTCGCCTCCTTCATCCTCGTCCTCTTCGCCTTCGGCGGCACGGAGATCGTCGGTGTCGCCAGTGCGGAGGCAGAAGATCCGGCCAAGTCCGTGCCGAAGGCCGTCAACACCATCCCGGTGCGCATCCTGCTGTTCTACGTCTTGGCCATCCTGGTCATCCTCATGATCAACCCCTGGCGCAGCATCACCGGCGAGGAAAGCCCCTTCGTCCAAATCTTCTCCACCCTCGGCGTCACCTGGGCTGCGGCCGCCCTCAACGTCGTCGTCATCACCGCGGCGGTCTCTGCCATCAACGCCGACCTCTTCGGCGCCGGCAACGTCCTTACTGGCCTGGCACGCCAGAACCTCGCACCGAAGGTCATGGCCAAAAAGACCCGCGGTGTGCCGGTCATGACCATGATCATCTTGCTCATCGTCATGATCATCGGCACCGCGCTCAACGCGCTCATCCCGGAGAATGTCTTCGAAATCATCGCCTCCCTGGCCACCTTCGCCACCATCTACGTGTGGCTAATGATCCTCCTGGCACACGTAGCCTCCCGCCGCCAGATGCCCACCGAAGAGCGTGCCAGCCTGGAATACACCGTCCCCTTCTGGCCCTGGGGCCAATACTTCTCCATCGCCTTCATCATCTTCACTTTTGGCATCATGGTGTGGCAGGAGCAATACCGCCCGGCACTCGCCACGGGCGTTATCTTCATCCTCCTCATGACCGCTATCTTCTACCTCACCGGCCGCCGCAGCGCCGCCGCGAGCTCCCCACAGGGAACAGCTCCGCAAGGAACAGACGCGAAAGGATAACCATGAACACCGTTGATGCCCCCGCCTACTCCCCTGCCCCCGAGTGGTCCGGCCGCTCCGACGGCCCGGGCCCTGAGCACGCGCGGTGGCACAGCGTGGTTCGCCCCCTCGACCTAGCGAACCCCCAGGAACAACCCGGCGTGGCACTCCTTGGTTTCGCCTCCGACGAGGGCGTTGAACGCAACCATGGCCGCCCCGGCGCGGCTGCGGGCCCGGCTGCACTGCGTGGCGCCCTGGGTTCCCTAGCGCTGCACCATACGCACCCGCTTTACGACGCCGGCACGATCACCACCCAAGGCACCGACTTGGAAGGCTCCCATGCGCGCCTCTCCGACGCAGTGGAGACACTCTCGCGCGCCGGGCACCTGCCCATCATCCTCGGCGGCGGCCACGAGACCGCCTTCGGCTCCCACCGCGGCGCCTTTAGGGCTCTAGGCCCTCTGCAAATCATCAACCTGGACGCGCACTTCGATCTCCGCACCGCGGACGTGCCTACCTCCGGCACCCCGTTCAAGCAGATTTCCGAACTGGTGGGCCGGGAGGACTTCGACTATTCCGTCCTGGGTATCTCCCGCCCCAACAACACGCCCGTGCTTTTCGACGAAGCCTCCGCCCTCGGCGTTACCGTCGTCCTCGACGAGGAACTGCTCAGCATGGACCGCGCCCAGCTGCTCGAAACCGTCGAGCACATCTGCGCCGGCACGAAGCCCATTCACCTCTCCATCGACCTCGACGTGCTGCCTGCCGACCAAGCACCTGGTGTCTCCGCCCCCGCCGGCCTCGGCGTGCCAGTAACCATCATCCGCGAACTAGCACTCACCATCGCCGCCACGGGACGCCTGGCGCTTGTCGACGTCGTCGAGCTCAACCCCACCTTCGACACCGACAACCACACCGCCAAGCTGGCCGCGCGGTTGATTGATGACATTGTGACGGCGCATTTTTCGGCTGCCGCGAAAGCGAATTCCTAGATAAGGCGCGGGCCAGCCGGCATACTAGTGCCCATGAGTTCACCGATTCGTGTTGTCGGAGCCGTCTTTGTCGACGGCAATCGATTCCTGGCCTGCCGCAAAGCTGCAGGAAAGTCCCTAGCCGGCATGTGGGAATTTCCGGGCGGCAAGATTGAACTCGGTGAAACACCCGAGCAGGCTCTCGCGCGTGAAATTAAAGAAGAGCTATCCGTGACGGCAACCGTGGGTGACAAGGTCACCACGACCATCTATGAGTACGACTTCGCCACCATCGAGCTCACTACGTTTCTGTGCACCATCGAGTCCGGTGACCTGACTCTAAGTGATCACGATGCCTCTCGCTGGGTGTCCCCTGCCGAGGCGCAGGAACTCGACTGGGCTCCCGCAGACATCCCCGCCGTCAAGCTGGTTTCTTCGCGCCTATGAGTTCCGATTCTCTCCTGCCTTTCGGCATCTATGAAACCCCGGTCACCGCTCGTATCCAGGAGCGGCTCGAGGAAACTAAGCGGGCTCGTCCCACGGCCGCAACGGGTATCGCCCATGGGACCATGAAAGACGTGAACCCTCGGTTCGCCGCGGCAGTGTCCCAGCATTTTGCCAAGGTCCTCGAGCAGAAGCTCACGGAGCTAACCAAGCCCGAGGAGCGAGTGGCCCTCATTAATGGACTCGCACAACACCTCGGGGAAGATGAGTCTATTTCTGCGGAACAACTGCTCTATGCCATCTACAGCTCAGAGCTCGCAGAGGCACCAGAGCTTCCCGAGGTCTCACTCAACGCCAGTGCTTTGTTCACCAACAGCGTGGACGACACCAATATGTCGGTCGAGATCGCCCGCGAGATCCGCACTGCGGACTCCGTCGATTTGCTGTGCGCTTTCATCAAGAGTTCGGGTATTGCGGTCATCAGCGATCAACTGGAGTACCTCAGGGATCATCAGATCCCGCTACGCGTCATCACTTCGACGTACTGCGGGGCGACCGAAGCCGCCGCCGTGCGTCGTCTCGTGGAGGACTATAACGCTGAGGTCCGGATTTGCTATGAGCACAAGACCACCCGCCTGCATGCCAAGGCCTGGCTCTTCCGCCGCGAGTCTGGTTTCGATACCGCGTTCATCGGTAGCTCAAACCTTTCGCGCTCGGCGCTTGTCGACGGCTGGGAATGGAACGTCCGCGGCTCACGCTCCTCCACTCCGGAGATCATCGAGAAGTTCATCAAGACCTTCGATAGCTACTGGTACGACACTCACTTCAAAGCGTTCGACCCCGAGGAAGACTACGACCGCCTCGTAAACGCGCTCGGCAGCGCCAAATTCCTCGAATCAAAGCCCGGCGAGAAGCTCGAGCTGTCAGGCCTTCGCGTTGAGCCCTACCCCTACCAGGAGGAGATGCTTGAAGCCCTAGAGTCCGAGCGCGAAGTTCACGATCGCCACCGCAACCTCCTCATTGCCGCTACCGGCACAGGCAAGACTGTTGTGGCAGCACTGGACTACCGCCGCTTATGCGAGAAGCTTGGGCGCAGGCCACGGTTACTGTTCATTGCTCACCGGCGAGAGATTCTTATCCAGGCCCAGCGAACCTACCGCGAGGTTCTTCGCACTTCTGGTTTTGGTGAGCTCCTCGTTAGCGGTGAGCAGCCAGCCGAGTGGGACCATGTCTTCGCCAGCATCCAGTCCCTGCATGGGAAGCGCCTAGTCCAGATTGCGCCGGATCACTTTGAAGTCGTCGTCATCGATGAGTTCCACCACGCCGAGGCTTCGACCTACCGGGCAGTGCTCGACTACCTGCAACCGCGCGAGCTCTTGGGGCTAACGGCCACACCGGAGCGCGGTGACGGCGAGAACGTGCAGAAGTATTTCGACTACCGCGTGGCACATGAACTTCGCCTCTGGGATGCGTTGCGCCTACAGCTCCTTGCGCCCTTGCACTACTACGGGGTGGACGATGACACGGACCTGACGAGTCTGACTTGGAACCGCGGGAAGAAGGACTACCAGACTGCGGAGCTCAGCGAGTTCTATATCAAGGCAGGTGAAAAGCGCACCAGGTTCATCATCAATGAGCTCAACCGCCGTATCTTCGACCTCTCCGACATGAAGGCCCTTGGCTTCTGCGTCTCCATCGCTCACGCCGAATACATGGCCGAGCAATTCAACCTTTTCGGCATCCCCGCCAAAGCGGTAAGCAGCAAGCTCAGTGTCGATGAGCGTCGACGCGCCATTGAGCAGCTTCGCGAAGGCACCATCAGCATCATCTTCGCGGTCGATATTTTCAACGAGGGCGTGGACATCCCCGAGGTCAACACGCTGCTGCTTCTGCGCCCGACGCAGAGCCCAGTGCTTTTCGTCCAACAGCTTGGCCGAGGTCTGCGCCTCAACGAAGGAAAGAACGCCTGCACCGTCTTTGATTTCTTAGGTGTCCAGCACGAAGAATTCGATTTCGAAGAGCGCTTCAAGGTCTTGACCGCCGCGCGCGGAAAGAACCTGGCCAAGGAGGTGGAGCAGGGCTTCCCCACTGCTCCACCAGGCTCCAACATCACTTTGGACCGTGTGACTACCGAGCGCGTCTTGAAGAACATCAAGCGCTTGGCCCGTAACTCGATCAAAAAGATCCGAGCACTCGTTACTGACTACGGCACGACCGACCTCGCTAGTTTCATTAACAGCTCGGGGGTTCCGGTGGAAGATATCTACCGCCGCAAGGGCATTACGTGGACCACGCTGCTGCGTGATGAAAAGCTGCTGCCCTCCGCCCCCGCGAATGAACACGAAGAGTTTCTTCTCAGCCGAATCCGCGTGCTACTGCACATCAATGACCCGAACCGCGTAGCGGCCTACAAACTTCTCATCTCTCCGGACGGGCCCAACGAGAAAGACATGACTCCCGAGCAAACTCGGTACGCCACCATGCTCGTATTGGCTCTGTGGGCAAATTCAAATACGACGGTGCCGGAATCGCTTGATGAGGCCCTGCGTATCATCCGGGCCTGTCCTTCCTTCGTCGCTGAGGTTACTCAGGTCATGCTGCTCACACTCGACCGGTCCCGCGTCATCCCGGAGAAATCAACGAATAGCGTCTTAGAAACTCACGCGGACTACAGCCTTGCTGAACTGGTCGGGGCGTTGGACGATGGCCCGTTGCGTAAGCTCGCGAATTTGCCACGTGAGGGCGTACGCCGCTTCGATGCTTCCAACACTGATCTCTTCCTCGTCACATTCCAGAAGGACGAAAACGTCAGTGCCTCGACGAACTACCGCGACTATCCGCTAGCACCAGATCGTTTGCATTGGGAGTCCCAATCCACCACATCCCTCAAGTCCGCAATGGCCCGACGTTACATCCACCACCACGAACTCAACGGCAACATCATCATCGCTACGCGTTTTACTAAGCGAAACAAGGTAGACACTGCGTCGGCATATACCTTCTTGGGCAATGTCGATTACGTCACGCACAGAGGCGAGAAACCCATCCAGTTTGAATGGAGTCTTCGTCGCGACATGCCCAAGCAGTTGTACGCAGCCGGACGCACTGTGGCTTAAGCCTCACTTAAAGTCAAGCTGTGAAGTTGACGTCGTTATCACCATAAATTAAGATTTCCTTAGCAGATTAAGAAAAGATTAGTCTCTGAAGCCTTGGTGCAGAAGTGTGGAGGACGGTCATGGGAGCCGCGAGCGAGCGTAGCCGGAAGGGGTGGAGCCGCCCTGATAACGTTTCCGAAACTTCCGTGTATGGCTTTACGCGTTTTCGGGAGCGCAGCTTCAAGACTGGCACGACGCCTCGTTGGGCTGCGTGCAGCAAGAAAGTGCGCCGTACTCGCTAGATAGAGCCACGCCTATTAGCGCCGTGGGCGGTAGCGGCGGCGCAGACCCCGCAGGATACCTTTCCTCTCCCCTAAGGTGTCGCGACCAAATATCCACGCCACAACGCCAGCCACGGCAACAACCGCGCAAAAGCCAAAGGCTGCTTCAAATCCGTACCTATCCGCCAGGAGACCGATGACGATGGGGCCCAGGATTTGCCCGAAATCGCCTGCCATCTGGAATGTTGACAGCACCTGGCCACCCGAGCGCTGGGAACCAACGATGTCTGCCACAGCCGCCTGCTGCGAAGGGGCGATAAGGCCCGAAGCCGCGCCGGACAGGGCGGAGAGGATGAGCAGGGAAACGATGTTCGTCGCCAAGCCCAGTGTTCCAACAAACAAGGCAGACCCCACGAGACCCGCCACAATCAGTGGACGACGCCCCACGCGGTCGGACCAGGAGCCGGAGAATTGCAGGACGATGGCGTTGCCCGCAGCAAAGACCGCCAATGCGATACCCGACGCGGATGCGCCGTTGGCAAAAATCGCAGCGGCAAACAGCGGTAGGACGGCTACGCGCACGCCCATGTTGATCCAGCCTTGGGCGAAGTTTGACGTCAGCACTGCACGATAAGCAGTGTCCGCCCAGGCCTCCTCCAAGCGCATTGGCGGGAGGCTGCGTCGGCTCTCATCAGCCTTGGACACAGGCGGCATGAGGCTCCACACGACGAGCGCCGCAATCGCCACACCAACACCGTAGATAAAGAAGGGCCAGCGGAATCCCAGGAAGGAAAGGCTCGCGCCAACGAGTGGGCCAATCACGTTACCGAGGAGGAAGGACGTGGCATAGGTGGCCGAACATCGCCCGCGGATGCTGGGTGGGGCGAGGCGCACAATGAGCCCCATGGCCGCGACGGTGAACATCGTGGAACCAATGCCGGCGATAGTGCGCAAGGCGACGATCTGCCAGTACTCCTGCGCTACGCCCACGAGGCCGGTGGTGACCGCCACGGTAAGCAATCCCGTCACGTACACCCTGCGCGTACCTACGCGGTCGATGAGGAAGCCCGCAGCCGGGGCGAAGATGAGACGGCTGGCAGAAAAGACGGAGACAACCAGGCCGGCCGCGGCCATCGAGACATCAAAGCTGACGATGAACTGCGGCAGCAGCGGCGCGATGAGACCATAACCCAAGGCAATGATGAACCCGGCGGTGACCATGACCCAGATTTCCCGCGGGATTTTAACCTGCGGTGCTGCAGTGTTTTTCATATCGTCACTCACTGTAGCCCATCACGTCAAATGACCGAACGTTTACTCGAACATCTGTTCGTATCTGTGTGCGGTGATGTCCGTGCCTACTCCTAGTGTGTGGGCCATGAAGAACTACAGCAGCATTCACCAGTCCGTTCAGTCCCCTTTTCCGGCCGACGTGAGTACGAGCGAACTCACCACTGAAATCCTCTACCACCACCATGAAACTCTTCGCTCCATCGAAAGCATCATCCGCCACCCGCGCTCGCTCGCGCGACCCACTCCGCAATGGCGGCCGCCATCAAAGGTGTTGCCACCAGTGGACATACAGGGCGGCGAATCACTACCGCTGACCTTTACAGTCTCGCGCCACCGCGTGGGTGAGCGCGCCAAGGCTCGCGTATTGGGCTACGGCGAAAAGCGCGTGCCCTCTTACCTCATTACGGTACGCATCACCGACCCCACCGGCCGCCCGGTTTCCCCTTCGTTGGCGGAAGCATGGGTGCGGGCCTTAGTCCCAGAGGAGCTCGTCTCCGCAGTGCATGAGATTTCCAGCAGCAGTGCGGCGACGTTTGTGTGGCTAGTGGATAGCACCTATACCCCGGTGCATTCACCGCTCTCGCTCTTCGAAGGCTTCAGCCAGGCTGCGTAATGCGCTCCCTCCGCAGTGCGTGAGGCTCAGTCTCGAGCGTTGTACGCCTGCTAGAAGTAGCGCTGCATGCGCTCGAAAAAGTTGCGGGGTGGCTCTTCTTCAAGCGAAAGCGAGAACCGATCCTCCGTTAGCACGCAGCCGAGAGCCGGGCGTGTCTCCGGGAAATCATAGAGGCGGCGGATCGCCTGCGGCGCCAAGCGAATCGAAAAGCAGACCACGAGCACCGTAAACGTCTTATCAATGATGTCGGAGCTCAAGGTTTGCACTAGGACTGCCAGGCGCTCGTCGCGCAGAATCAGCTCCAGCAATGCCAGGAGTTGGAGGGGCCCGCGCTGCTCGTACTCAGCTGGAAGAAGCAAGGTCGACATAGCGGATAGTAGCCCGGCAACCACGCCTACCCCGGTTCCGGCGAGCATCATGGCCACCATCCGCTTAAACACTCCGCGGCGCGCTAGCCAGCCAAACAGGTAAGCAACCACCACCGCGGTCGGCAGATAGACCAAGAGCAGCGGGTTGTTGATGCTGGCCAGGCACGCGCTCAAGACTGACGTGCCGATTCCTAAGACGGGGCCGTAGACGATTGCGATAAACGCCGTGCCCATCATGTCGAGGTACAAGGGGATGTTGACGTTGAAAATCAGCGACGACAACAGTAGGTTCGCCGCCACCGCCAGCAGCGGGTTGACAAGCGCGTGGTTTCCCAAGGATCGCCATTGCGCGGCGATGAACAGCAGTGCTCCCAGCAAACTCAGGCACCATGCACCGGTTGATAAGGCGGAATCGAAGACAAAGCCTGCGTGGCCGTAGCTCGGGTCTAGCGTCAGAGCCCAAGCCAGGCACAAACATGCTAGAGCGGATCCAACACACAGACGCTGGCTGTGCGATGCCTTGTTATCCGGCATTGGCTGCGGCTGCTCCTCTTCGAAGTCGAGAAATAATACCCGCTTACCCTACCGTAGAAGCTCGGTGTCGTCTGATTAGTCAGACTCGTTGTCTTCTTCGGCGTCTTCGGAGTCTTCGTCGTAGTCCTCGTCATCGTCATCATCGTCGTCGAAGAGAACGTCGTCCTCATCCTCATCGTCGGCGCCGAAGATGTCGTAGACCTCCGGTTCGTCGAAGTCGGAGTCATCGATGCTCACCAGCTGGGCTTCCCAGTCCAGGGCTTGATCGGAGACGAGGCTCAGCACGTCAAAGAGGCGGTCGAAGTCGGTGTAGGTTCCCAGCTCGAGGGCCTCGGCGGGGACCTCAATGATGGGTGCTAGCCCGCCGTCTTCGTCTTCCGCGGAGCCGAACAGGGCAACGCGCTCCTCCTCGCTCATGTCCTCGGAGGCCTCGGCCTCCCAAAGCTTGCTGATCGCTTCGTCTTCCAGCTCGTCGAGCTCTTCCTCATCAAAGTCGAAGGAGAGGAAACGCACGACCGCGCTCGGGACGCCGTCGATGGTCTCCACCAGCACGCGCAGCTCCGAGTCGTTGGCCACCTCCGCTACGACGAGGTTCGGGTTGAACTCATCCTGAAGAAACTCCAGCTCGGCAATGCGCTCATCGGTGCCCTCCAGCAGGTCACGCAGCACGGTTACCACCTGGTCGGTGGCGATGTGACGCGACACGGCCTCGACTGCATCCTCCACGGAGAACGCCACGGAAACTAAAACGGCCTCGAAGTCTTCATCGTCTTCATCCACATCGGCTGCGGCAATGTAGACGTTGGCCGCCGGCAGGATGGGGTCAATTTCCACAAACTGGATTTCCAAATCGGAGGTGATGGGCACGAACATCACATCGTCGTTGACGCGGGACTCAATGCCCTCCCCGTCCAGCGCAGAGGCGATATCTTCAAAAAAGCTCATGTGATTAACATCCGTCCATGTGGGAGTCTCACCCGGGCTGCTGCCAAGGCCCCACACATCTTACCTGCGATCCCCATCAATAGCTCTCCTCATTGAGCAGGAATCCCAGTTCCTTCAGAATCTCCGGGCGCCCAGTGCCCCACTCCAACATGTCGTAGGACTCCCATGCTTGGCGACGCCCCTCCATCGGCGCCTCCTCCACGCGCGGCTCCACATCGAAAACCATGGTCGAGCGCTGTGGGGCTGTGTACTGCGGCCAGTCGTCTCGCGGAGCCCCGCCCCGAATGAACCCACCCCATTGCGTCTGCATGGCCCCGGTTACGTTCTCCATTTCGGAAGGCTTGGCGATGGTGTTCAGGAAGGAGACGCGCGACGCCCCTGGGTCACCAAAGATATTGGAAAGCTCCATCGAGTGCATCGCCCCCAATCCCAACCAGCGCAGTGCTGCCGGCGCGAAATCGAAACGGTACATCCACGTCGGATAGCGCCGTGCGTGTTCGGAGGCCACGCGGACGGTGGGGGCCCAAAAGAGGGCATCGGTCAGCAGGTCCCCAAAGTCGCGGCGTGAGACCGCACCGCCGTATGCCGCAATGACGTCCGGCGCACTCTCCGGATCGAAAGAGGCTAGCAGCCGCAGGGCCGCACGCTCCCGGGCACTCTGGCGTTGGAAGAGGAACTTTCCAAAGCTGGCCTCACCGGAGTTGGTTCCCACCAGCAGCGGCACTGGGTGTTGGTTGCCGTCCTCAAAGGCTTCGATGGGATGTTGCGGGATGAGGTCACCGTCGACAGTCGGCGCGTAGCAGGAATTCAGGTACAGTAACTCGCCCGCGCGCCACATCATGGACTGACCTGAGCGCACCAAGTCCGCGAAATCCTCGCGGCGTAGATCATCCGCGGTGGTATCGCGCGGCAAGGCCATCTTGTGAACCAGCTCGCGAGCCCAAAACACCGACTGCGCCCGCGAATGAATCATGCCTATCGGCGGCGACTGCGCAATCGCGCGGTGAAACAGCCCTTCTGCGCGCGGCACCGCCATGAGTGTCAGGACCGCTGCGCCGCCGGCAGATTCGCCCATGAGCGTGACGTTGTCCGGGTCCCCACCGAAGGCGGCGATATTCTTGCGCACCCACTTCAACGCTAAGACCTGATCTGCCACAGCCGGGTTGGCGCAGGCCTCTCCGCCCAAGCTGCGGACATCAAGGTAGCCCAAGGCGCCTAAGCGGAAATTCACCGAAACATAGACCACGTCCATCTGGGCTGCGAACTCGAAGCCGCGCAGCATCAGCATGTGGGAGGATCCGACGATAAAACTGCCGCCATGCAGATACACCACGACGGGCAGCTTCTCCCCTGCCATAGAAGTCGCCGGAGCCCCAGAACTCGCCAAAGTGTCCGAGGGGACGCTGCGGTGTGGGCGGACAATATCGAGGGTCAAGCAATCTTCCGCGCCCTCGATGCGATCCGTCCAGGAATAGACTGGTTGCGGGGCCACGTGCCCGAACTCGCGACAATCCCGGATCCCTTCCCACGCCGGGGCAGGCCGCGGCTCCATGAAACGGTTGGCCCCAGACGTATCAGCGCCGAAAGGGATGCCACGCCACGAGCGCACCGGCGCAGAAATCGGGCGGTCCGGGCGCAAATCTTCCTCAATGCAACCGCGCACCCAACCTCCTGTGGTGAGTACCGTGAGGTCGTCGGCAAGCGCGGTGCGTGCCGCCTCCTGCGCGGCGCGGGCACGGGCATGCAGGGATTCGGCAAGCAGGCGCGCTGCTGCTGCGCTGACTTCACGCGAGGGGGAAGGCTCAAACTCGCTCATGCCTCTTACCCTAATGCGCTAACCTGCTGGCGCGCTGAATAAAACGTTTTCGATACGGTGGTAAACATACAGTTCAGATTCACAATCAGATTTAGTTAAAAAGTTAGGTGAGACAATGTTGGACAAAGTCTTTGGCAAGGACAGCAAAGATAAGGCAGTTAGTCGCCAGGAAGCATCGGTCGATCAGGCCGGCTCCGCAAAGGCTGTCGGAACCTTGGAGGTGGATGAGGCTAACCGCATTACGAAGGGATTCCTGGGGGCCATCGATAAAATCGTTTCTGTCCAGTCCTCCGTCATCATCAACTACGTCGAGGGCCTAAAGAAGCGCAACCCCGACGCCAGACCGGCGGAGCTCCAGGAGCTCATTGACAAGCACTTCATGAACATCATCACCGGCACGGGTGCCGCTGCCGGCGCATCCGCGGCTATCCCCGGCATCGGCCTGGTCACCGGCGCGGCCACAATTGGTGCGGAATCCTTGGTGTTCCTCGAGGCCGCTGCCTGGTACATCCTGGCCTCCGCGCACCTGCGCGGTGACAACATCCGGGATAAGGAGCGCCGCCGCGCGCTGGTCTTGGTGGTGCTCACCGGTTCCCAAGGCAGCGCGTTGGTCGATACCTTCGTGGGTGATGCAACCTCGCTGTCCGGCGTCACCTCCGCTGCTACCCTCTCGCGCTTTTCCGGCCCCACCCTCAGCGGCCTCAACGGACGCCTGACCAAGCTGTTTATGAAGCAGGCCACCAAGAAGCTCAAGTGGGCGTGGGTGTCCAAACTGCTGCCGATGGGTGTAGGCGCGGTGCTGGGAACAACCGCCAACCGTAAATTGGGCCGCCAAGTAATCAACCATGCGGGCACCCAACTCTCCCCCCTGCAGGGGGAATAAAAAGGGGCGAAACCCGCTCAGGTTAGTGAGCAAACTTACAAGGTCCGTATCATAAGGGGAGACACTTTTCGGGGTGCCTTTCGCACCCGTGGATTGGCCTACTAGAGTCGAATAAAGACAAACTTAGAAGCACAGAAAGAGGCGAGCATCTGCCGTGAGCAACTCGAGCATCTATGGCCCGAATGCGTGGCTGATTGACGAACAGTTTCAGCAGTACTCCAAGGACCCGAACTCCGTAGACAAGGAGTGGCGCGAGTATTTTGAGGCCAACGGAGCACCGAAGTCGGCCGCACAGTCCAAGGCTGCGAACGCTCAATCCAGCACCCCCACCAAGAAAAAGGACGCGGCACAGGCCGCGCCGAAGAAGACCCAGGCTGAGGAGAAGTCTTCCGCTGTTCCAGGCGCTAAGGCACCGAGCGATTCCAAGGCTTCCGCCGCATCCAAGAAGGACGCGAAAAAGACGGAGAAGAAGTCCGAGTCCCCGCTGGACCGCATCAAGGAGGCACCGGAGCCGGGCTCCCGCGTGCTCAAGGGCATGTTCAAGGCAATCGCCAAGAACATGGATGAGTCCTTGGAAATTCCCACCGCTACCACCGTGCGCGACATCCCGGTCAAGCTCATGTGGGAAAACCGCGCAATGATCAACGATCACCTCAAGCGCACCCGCGGCGGCAAGATCTCCTTCACCCACATCCTGGGCTACGCGCTGGTTAAGGCCGTTCAGATCCACCCGGACATGAACGTGCGCTACGAAAACCAGGACGGCAAGCCCACCGTGGTCCAGCCGGAGCACGTCAACCTGGGTCTGGCCATTGACCTTCCGCAGAAGGATGGCTCCCGCGCCCTCGTCGTGGCTGCCATCAAGGAAGCGGAGAACAAGACCTTCTCCGAGTTCATCGATGCCTACCAGGACATCGTTGACCGCTCCCGCAAGAACAAGCTGACGATGGATGACTTCTCCGGTGTCACCATCAACCTGACCAACCCGGGTGGCATTGGCACCCGCCACTCCATCGCCCGCCTGACCAAGGGCTCCGGCTCCATCATCGGTGTGGGCTCCATGGACTACCCGGCCGAGTTCGCCGGTACCTCTGCCGACCGCTTGGCGGACCTCGGCGTCGGCCGCCTGGTTACCCTGACCTCCACCTACGACCACCGCGTCATTCAGGGCGCGGAGTCTGGTGAGTTCCTGCGCACCGTGGGCCAGCTGATTCTGGACGATGCCTTCTGGGACGAGCTCTTCGAATCGATGGGCGTTCCCTACCAGCCGTTCCGCTGGGCTGCCGACGTGCCGAACACGGGCGTCGACAAGAACACGCGCGTCATGCAGTACATCGAGGCCTACCGCTCCCGCGGACACCTGCTCGCGGACATCAACCCGCTGGGTTGGAAGCAGCCGGGCTTGCCCTGGCCGGATCACCGCGATCTCGACCTGGCTACCCACGGCCTGACCATCTGGGATCTGGACCGTACCTTCAACGTGGGCGGCTTCGGTGGCAAGGAGACCATGACGCTGCGCGAGGTAGTTACCCGCCTGCGCTCCGCCTACACCCTCAAGGTTGGCTCCGAGTACACCCACATCCTGGACCGCGACGAGCGCGGCTGGCTGCAGGAGCAGATTGAGGCCGGCATGCCGAAGCCGACCAACTCTGAGCAGAAGTACATCCTGCAGAAGGTCAACGCCGCTGAGGCCTTTGAGAACTTCCTGCAGACCAAGTACGTGGGCCAGAAGCGCTTCTCCCTGGAGGGCGCTGAGTCCCTCATTGCCCTGCTGGATTCCATCGTGGACACCGCCGCTGGCCAGGACCTCGACGAAGTCGTTATCGGCATGCCACACCGCGGCCGCCTCAACGTCCTCTTCAACATCGTGGGCAAGCCGCTGGCAGATATCTTCGGTGAGTTCGATGGCAACTACAAGGGCGGCCAGATGGGCGGCTCCGGTGACGTGAAGTACCACCTGGGCGCTGAGGGCGAGCACCTGCAGATGTTTGGTGACGGTGAAATCAAGGTCACCCTGGCTGCTAACCCGTCTCACCTCGAGGCCGTCGACCCGGTCATGGAAGGTATCGCACGCGCCAAGCAGGACATCCTGGACAAGGGCGCCGAGGGCCACACTGTTGTGCCGATCATGCTCCACGGCGATGCATCCTTCACCGGCCTGGGCGTGGTCCAGGAGACCATCAACCTTTCACAGCTGCGCGGCTACACCACCGGCGGTACCGTCCACGTGGTGGTCAACAACCAGGTGGGCTTCACCACCACCCCGGACTCCGGCCGCTCCACGCACTACGCCACCGACCTGGCTAAGGGCTTCGACTGCCCGGTCTTCCACGTCAACGGCGACAACCCGGAGGCTGTTGTCTGGGTGGGCAAGCTCGCTACCGAGTACCGCCGTCGCTTTGGCAAGGACGTTTTCATTGACCTCGTGTGCTACCGCCTGCGCGGCCACAACGAGGCCGATGACCCGTCCATGACCCAGCCGCTGCTGTACGACATCATCGATGACCACAAGTCCGTTCGTGAGCGCTACACCGAGGAGCTCATCGGCCGTGGTGACCTCTCCGATGAAGAGGCAGAGGCAGCTGCGCGCGACTTCCACGATCAGATGGAGTCCGTCTTCGCCGACCACAAGAAGGCTGAAGAGGCTGGCCCGAAGGAACAGACCGGTATCACCTCCTCCCAGGAGCTGACCCGTGGTCTGGATACCTCCATCACCGCCGAGGAAATCGCCGAGATCGGTGACGCCTACGGCACCCCTCCGGAGGGCTTCGAGTACCACAAGCGTGTGGCCAAGGTGGCCAAGGACCGCCAGAAGTCTGCTCGTGAGGGCGGCATCGACTGGGGCTGGGGCGAGCTCATCGCCTTCGGCTCCCTGGCTAACGCCGGCAAGGTCGTGCGTCTGGCCGGTGAGGATTCCCGCCGCGGTACCTTCACCCAGCGCCACGCTGTGGCCTTCGACCCGCGCACGGGCAACGAGTACAACCCAGTCGCGCGTTTGGCTGAGTCTAAGGGCAATGGCGGCAAGTTCATGGTCTACAACTCCGCGCTGACCGAGTTCGCTGGCATGGGCTACGAGTACGGCTACACCGTGGGTAACCCGGATGCTGTCGTGGCTTGGGAGGCACAGTTCGGTGACTTCGCCAACGGTGCTCAGACCATCATCGATGAGTACGTCTCCTCCGGTGAGGCCAAGTGGGGCCAGCTCTCCAGCCTGATCCTGCTGCTGCCGCACGGCTACGAAGGCCAGGGCCCGGACCACTCTTCCGCCCGCATTGAGCGCTTCCTGCAGCTATGTGCTGAGGGCTCCATGACCGTGGCCCAGCCGTCTACCCCGGCTAACCACTTCCACCTGCTGCGCCGCCAGGCACTCGGTGAGATGAAGCGCCCGCTGGTCGTCTTCACCCCGAAGTCCATGCTGCGTAACAAGGCTGCGACCTCCTCCGTGGAGGACTTCACTGAGGTCAAGAAGTTCCAGTCCGTCATCAACGACCCGAACTACGTTGACATCAACGGCAAGAAGGTCGGCGATACCGACAAGGTCAAGACCATCATGCTGGTCTCCGGCAAGCTCTACTGGGAGCTGGCTAAGAAGAAGGAAGCCGATGGCCGCGACGACATCGCCATCGTGCGCGTGGAGATGCTCCACCCGATTCCGTTCAACCGCCTGCGTGAGGCTTTCGAGGCCTACCCGAACGCAACGCAGATTCGCTTCGTGCAGGACGAGCCGGCCAACCAGGGTCCGTGGCCGTTCTACAACGAGCACCTGCGTGAGCTCATCCCGGACATGCCGGAGATGGTCCGCGTCTCCCGCCGCTCGCAGTCCTCGACTGCAACCGGTAACGCGAAGGTCCACCAGATTGAGCAGAAGAATCTGCTGGAGGAAGCCTTCGACGTCTAAGGGCGCTTAAGCCCCAGGCGCTGGCACACAGCACAGCGACGCTAGCAAGGCCCCGGCCACCACGAACTCACTACGAGTGTGGTGGCCGGGGCCTTTTATTTCGCTAGAAAGACGAGGCCAGGGATGAGGTCTACAAGCCAGCCGAACCGCCGCGGGCGGGCACCGCAACGATCTCGCGCGTAAGTGCAATGTTGCAGTCTCCAGTGTCATATCGACCAACCAGTCCCCCGCGACCATGACCACGCCCCTCCCCTTCGCGCTCACCGTGGAACCTTAATCAGCCTCCCGACGCACCCCCGTGAGCGCGAAGGGAGGCTTGCATGAGATGCCGGCACCACTGGTGGCTTCTTTGACGACGAACACCGGGACGGGATGCCACAGGTGAAGCAACGAAGACCGCGATTGCAGTCACACATAACGACGCGCGCCGCTAGTTAAGCCGTTTCTGAGGTGAGCGAACGACGTCACCGGGTCAATCAAGACGGTATCCGCCGTTTCCCTGCCGCACAGTCTGGGCTCTGCCCTAGGACCTGACCCCTGTTTGGTAGACACCTGA
>NZ_KV821930.1:60807-164910 GCF_001815785.1 Corynebacterium sp. HMSC056F09 | reverse complement strand
GACTGAGCCGACCAAGCCGACTGAGCCGACCAAGCCGACTGAGACTCCGGATGATGGCGACGGTAAGGACGAGGACGACAACGATGGCAGCTCGAAGAAGTCTGACCTTCCGTGGTGGCTGCTGCTCATCCCGGGTCTGGGCCTCATCAAGCTCATCATCGATGGTGGCAACGGCGGTGACGGTGGACATGATGGTGGCCACGATGGCGACCACAACACTGAGGTCACCGAGGATGGCGGCCGTGGCAACAACCACGGTGAGCCGACCGAGGAGACCGGTGACAACACCGGCCGCGATGACCGCGAGGTCACTGTCCTGGACGCAACTCCGCCGGAGGACTCCGGTCAGCCGCTGCCGTCCAACGCAGAGCGCGTGGAGATCAAGCACGTACCTTCTGGTGCGACGAAGCTTGACCCAGGCATGAAGGACTTCATCAAGTAGTCCAGACCGCAACACCATCCCAGCCCTCACGGGTTGGGATTGGTAGGGGCAGAGAACAATGAGGACAATCCCCTCCAGGGTGTAAAACGCTGGAGGGGATTCGTCGTCTGATTTTTAGTCTATTGTTTAGAACGAATAACTAGAGCCAATATTTTTATAAGCTAAATCTCAGAAGCTAGAACGTAGAAGCTAGGAGCGAGGAATAGAAAATGACTGATGATGGTGAAAAGAACGGTATCCCGGAGTATCCCGGTGAGTCCTCTGCACCTGAACACCGCGCCAGCGAAGCGCAGCCGGTAGGTGAAGAGAGGAAGAGCAACAAGAAGCTGCTCATCGGTATTGCAGCGCTCATCGCGATTATCTTGGTTGTCGTACAGCTAGTGCTCTATGCGGGCCGCAGTGAAGACGATTCCGCGGAGACGAATGCGGCTGAGGAACAGACGTCAACCTCGCAGAGCGTTGAAGCTGAAGCGCCGACAACGAACAATGATCCCTTCGTGGATGACTCTGGCGAGCAGGAACACGAGGTAGAACCGGCGCCGGGTGAGTTTCGGGGTTTTGGCGCGATGTCCTTGGGCATTAACGATGAGTTCGCGGCCGTGGACCCGATTCAGGTCACTGATACCGGCATGCTGATTCCCCCGCACGATGTACAGCGCTTGGGCTGGTACTCCGCGTCGGCAGTGCCGGGCGAGGCTGGTCCGGTGGGCTCCAGTGTTATTACCGGCCACATCAACTACCAAGGTCAGGGCACGGGCTTCGCGGAGAAGTTCACCACTATGGAGTTAGGCCAGGAATTTACCGTCTTCATCGATGGTGGGGAGCGTCGATTCCGCGTGACCGAGGCGCCGTACCGACTGCAGAAGGGGGCGGGTTTCCCGGACGTGGTCAATGACACGCAGGGAGACAACCGCTTGGTCCTGATTACCTGTGGCGGCAAGTTTGTGGGTGGTCAGCTTGGCTACGAAGACAACATCATCACCGTGGCGGAGCCGGTGGCACCGGTGGAGGGTGCTGAGGCACCGGTAGATGGTGGCGTCGAGGCGCCTGCTGAGGCACCGGCGGCTTAAGCTGTCCCAGCGGCCTAAGCAGGTGTACTGCTTACGCCGCAGACTGCTTAGGTGGAGGCCTCCTGCAGGCGGGCGATATGCAGCGTCAGATAGGAGATCTCATCGGGGGTTAGGGCGCTGTCGAGGCGCAGCTCAATAAGGTTGGCCACCATCTGGGCGGTCTCGACGGCATCGGGGTAGCGCGCGGAGATGGCGGTGGCTACTTGGCGGTCGTCAGAGTCGAGCTGCTGGTGCTCCGCCATGCGTACAAACAGGTAGCGCAGGTGCGTGATGAAGCGGGCGACGGAGATGTCCTCGCTGTTGAGTTCCGTGCCGTTGTGGGAGCCGATGACGGCCAGGATCTGTTGAATCAACCCCGTCATGCGGTAGGTGCCGGAAAGGTCTCCTACCGCGAAGCCGGCGTTGACCAGGTGCAGGGTAATGGCCACGGCTTCGTCGGCAGCCAGTGGTGTGTGTAGGCCACTGTTGATGGCGGTGAGTAACTTCTGCGCGAGGCTAAAGTCCTCGGCGTAGAGGTGGCGGACCTCAGCCTCGAGGGGATAAGACACCGTGTTGCCACGGCTGACAGCGCCGTGGATGTGGTCCGCAATCGCCACGACCAGCGTGAGCTTGCTGCGTAGAGCCTCAGACATGTCCACGGAGTGCATGGCGTCGATGATCAGTTGCACGTACTCGCCGGGGATGCCGGCGATCATGGCGGCGAGGTGATCCGGGTCGCGGCCAGAGTCAGGAACGAAGACCTTCACTACCTTGGTCGGGTCAACCTCAGTGCCAGGCTTTGCCTGGAAGCCGATGCCACGGCCGGTGACAATGACGTCCTCCGCGCCGCGCCGTGCGAGCACGACGTTGTTATTGAACACTCGCAACAGTTGCACAAGGCACCTTTCTGGTTGAGGTTAAAACGACTAAAGCCGGCCACGATGGTGGATACATCGAGCCAGCTTAGTCAGGGTGTGTTAAACGGGGGCTAAAGGTTCCCTAGCGGGTGCTTTAGCGGGTCGTGGTGATGACCGTATCGCCGGCGGAGGCGTGGTTGAGGCCAGCCGGGGTGACGGCGGACAGCGCCTTGGTGTTGGTTACGGCCAGGACGATGGTGGTGTCGTAGCCAGCTTCCTTGACCTTGTCGAAGTCAACGGTGGCCAGCAGCTCACCCTGCTTGACGGTGTCGCCCTTCTTGACGGCCGGAGCGAAACCTTCGCCCTTCATCTTCACGGTGTTGATGCCGATGTGGACGAGGACCTCCACGCCGTCTTCGGTCTTGATGCCGTAGGCGTGGCCGGACTTCATGGCGCTGACGATCGTGCCGCTTACCGGGGAGTAGACGTCGTTGCCCTCAGGGACGATGCCGACGCCATCGCCGAGCGTTCCAGCGGAGAAGACCGGGTCATCGATTTCTGCCATCGGGACGACCTTGCCGGCGGCCGGCGAGGCGATGTCGGTGGTGGTGCCAGCAGCAGGCTCAGCGGCCTGGGCCGGTGCGTCTGCCTTGGTGGCGGTTGCGGTGGCAGCGCCAGCGCCGGCGCCGGCAGCAGCGGTGCCTGCGGATGCGGGGGCGTCGGCAAGCGTGGCGTTGTTGGCGTTGTCGAGCTCGGCCTTCTCGGCGGCTTCGCGGGCGGCCTTGGCCTCAGCGCGCTCCTCCGGGGTGCGGTAGTCGGTGAAAAGGATGAGCAGGAATGCCACGAAGAAAGCCACTGCGATGGAAATGGCGTACTTGGCCATCGGGGTGAAGACCGGGATGGTCAGCAGTGAGGTGAAGACGAAGGCATTCGTCGTAATACCGTTGGAGCCCAGGGTCAGCAGGGCGACGGTCAGGCCACCGGCGAAGCAGCCCACCAGCATGCGCGGGTAGATGCGCTTGTAGCGCAGGTGGATACCGTAAAGGGAAGGCTCGGAAATACCGCCCAGCAGGCCAGCCAGAAGTGCAGAGCCGGAGGTCTGGCGCATTACGGTGTCGCGGTCACGGATGGACAGGGCCAGCACACCGGCGGTAGCGCCGAAGCAGGCAAAGTTCCATGCGCCCATCGGGCCCTGGATGAAGTCGTAGCCCAAGGTCTGGATGTTGACCAGCATGAGGGCGTTGAGCGGCCAGTGCAGACCCAGCGGGACCAGGAACGGGTAGAGCATCGGGATGGCCAGAGCGAAGACGAAAGGAGCGTTGTCATTGAGCCAGGACAGGCCAGCGCCAATGCCGTTACCGGCCCATACGCCGAAGGGGCCAATGATGAAGGCCGTTAGCGGGATGAGGAAAATCAGGGTCAGGAAGGGGACGAAGACCATGTGGACCGCGGATGGGATGAGCTTCTGGAAACCCTTGTAGAAGAGCGCTGCGACGGCGGCCATGATGAGCGGGACGAAGACATTTCCGCCGTAGTCCTGCAGCTGCATTGGCAGGCCGAAGATATCGATGGAGCACTGCTCAGCAGACAGCGTCTCGTTGGTCACGCATTGGACGGCTGGGTTGTCGGCGAGGCCGGTGAACTCCGGGGTGAACATCGCGAGCATGACCGCAGCGGGGACCCAGGGGTCGATGCGCAGCTTCTTGCCGGCGTTATAGGCCACCATCACCGGCAGGAAGAAGAAGACGGAACGCCACATGGCGTCGACGAAAAGCCAGGAGGCTGGCTTATCCTCAGCGCGGAAGTCGACGACGCCTAGCGCATCCAGCACTGCGGCGAAGGCAATAACCAGGGAGGCGCCCAGCAGCACGCCCAGGATGGGGCGGAAAGAATCCGAGAGGTACTCGAAGAAGGTATCCATCCACGGCAGCTTGCCCTTGGCCTTGGAACGGGCAGCAGCCTTGACGTCATCGTTGGAGCGGCCGGCAGACGCGCCGGCGTTCTTCATCTGTGGGAGAGCGTTGATCTCGTCATAGACCGTGGCCACGTCGCCGCCGATGACGACCTGGTAGTTGCGGCCACCCTGGGGCACAGCGCCCATGACCTTGGGGATAGATTCGAGTGCTTCCTTATCGGCTTTGGAGGCATCAGCCAGCTCGAAGCGCAGGCGCGTGGCACAGTGCGTGAAAGAGGTGATGTTCTCTGCTCCGCCGATGCCATCCAAGATGGCTTCGGCTGCCGAGCGAGTCTCTGTCGACATGAGAATCCTTTCGAGAGTAGACAGGCACTGTGGCTAAAAACCACAAAAGACCTAGGCCACAATGGTTCATAGCGAACCATCCCCACGCGGCTAAGAGTGGGGAGCCTAGGTCTTGCCCGAAGTAACAATCCTGGTTAGGACCCTACTCCGAAGTGGTCACGAGGGGCAAGTTTCTGTGGGATACCGCACTCTATGGCGGTGTGGGGAGTTGTTGGCCTGCAACGTTGGGGATATGAAGCCTCACTTTGGCGGCGCGAAGGGGTGCGTTCCCGTACTGTGAAAGTGTCGTAGTGTCACTGTGTGCCCAGTTTGTGAGCCCGGGTACACGCTTTCTAAGCAGAGAAAGGTTTCTCATGACCGCCAAGTCCTCACGGAATTCCGCCTTTATTAGCGTCATTGGGCGCGGCTTCGACGGATTGGACGTTGCTGCTGTGGCTCAGGAACTGGGGGCCACCTTCGCCCAGGTCGATGACCTGGGTACCACGCTCAGCGAGGTCCTGGAAAATGCCCCCGCGGGCAACCTGGTCCTTCAGGGCACAGGCGTTATGGATTTTGATGCCAAGGCCGCGGCCGCCCTGGGCCTGCCCTTTGTCCTGATTTCTAACGCGCCCGCCCGCGCGGCGGAGTTGGCGCTGGGCCACGCGCGCTCTGTGGGCGCTACGGTGGTCGGTGCGTTGACCGACGTTTCCTCGGTTCCCGGTGCGATTTCTTCCCTGGAGGAGATCGAGCCCTATATGTCCGCCGAGCTCTTCCAGAAGCAGCTGCTGGACCAGGCCCGCGAGGTCGGAGCGCACATCGTTTTGCCGGAGGGCGAGGATGACCGCATCCTTCAGGCTGCGGGTGAGCTCATCAAGGGCAAGGTGGCGAAGCTGACGATTCTGGGTGATGGGAACGTCGAGAAGCGCGCCCAGGAGCTCGGGATCGACCTGTCCGGTGTGGAAATCATCAACCACCTGGAATCCCCACTGGTGGAGGAGTTCGCCGCGGACTTCGCGGAGCTGCGCAAGAAGAAGGGCGTGACGCTGGAGCAGGCGCGCGAGACCATGCAGGACGTGTCCTACTTCGCCACGATGATGGTGCACAAGGGCTTGGCTGATGGCATGGTCTCCGGCGCGGCGCACACCACGGCGCACACCATTAAGCCTTCCTTCCAGATCATTAAGACCAAGCCGGAAGCCTCCGTGGTTTCCTCCATCTTCCTCATGGTGATGCCGGGCCGCTTGTGGGCCTTCGGCGACTGCGCGGTGAACCCGAACCCCACCCCGGAGCAGCTCGGCGAGATCGCTATTGTCTCCGCGCAGACCGCCGCGCAGTTTGGGCTGGACCCGCGCGTGGCGCTGCTGTCCTACTCCACGGGTACGTCGGGCGCTGGGCCGGATGTGGAGAAGGTGGCGCAGGCCGTTGAGGTGGCCCGCGGTATCGATTCTTCCGTGGCGGTGGATGGTCCGCTGCAGTTCGACGCTGCCTGCGACCCAGGCGTGGCCGCCAAGAAGGCGCCTGACTCCGACGTTGCGGGTAAGGCCACGGTCTTCGTCTTCCCGGACTTGGAGGCCGGCAACATTGGCTACAAGACGGCGCAGCGCACCGGTGGTGCATTGGCGGTGGGCCCGATTCTGCAGGGCCTGAACAAGCCGGTCAATGATCTTTCGCGTGGCGCGACCGTTCCGGACATCATCAACACGGTGGCTATTACCGCAATTCAGGCAGGGGTGAAGTAGATGGCGTACGTACTCGTTCTCAACTCGGGTTCCTCCTCGGTTAAATTCCAGCTGGTGGACCCGGAAAGCTCGGCCACGGATACCCCGCTGGTCTCCGGCTTGGTGGAGCAGGTCGGCGAGCCGCAGGGTGCGGTGACCGTCAAGACGGGCGGTGAGGAATACAAGGAAGAGCTGGAGATTCCTACCCACTCCTTCGGCCTTGACCGCGCCTTCGGCATCATGCACGAGCACGGCGTAGGCCCGACGGATGTCGAGGTCATCGCCGTGGGCCACCGCGTTGTGCACGGCGGGCGCTTGTTCAGCGAGCCGCAGCTCATCGTGGACCAGATTGAGTCCATGATCGAGGACCTCATCCCGCTCGCACCGCTGCACAACCCGGCGAACCTGGACGGCATCCGCGTGGCGCGCAAGCTGCTGCCGGACATCCCGCACGTGGCGGTCTTCGATACGGCCTTCTTCAACCACATGCCGCCGGCGGCAGCACTGTACGCCATCAACAACGATGTGGCCTCGCAGTATGACATCCGCCGTTACGGTTTCCACGGAACCTCCCACGAGTTCGTCTCGCAGCAGGTGCCGAAGCTGCTGGACATGGACCCGGGGCACGTCCACCAGATCACGCTGCACTTGGGCAACGGTGCTTCGGCGGCGGCGATTCGCAACGGCCGCCCGATCGATACCTCGATGGGCCTGACCCCGCTGGCAGGTCTGGCCATGGGCACGCGATCGGGCGATATTGACCCGGGAATCATCTTCCACCTCTCGCGTGAGGCAGGGATGTCCATCGATGAGATTGATGACTTGCTGAACAAGCGCTCCGGTGTGAAGGGCATTGCGGGTGTGAACGATTTCCGCGTGCTGCGCGAGCGCATTAACAACGAGGACCAGGACGCCTGGCTGGCCTACAACATCTACATTCACCAGCTGCGCCGCTTCATTGGTGCGTACATGATTGCGCTGGGCCGTGTGGATGCGATTACGTTTACCGCCGGCGTGGGTGAGAACGATACCGAGGTCCGCCAGGATTCGCTGTACAACCTGGACATGTACGGCATTGACTTCGACAAGGAAGCCAACCTGGTGCGCTCCAAGGAGCCGCGCATGATTTCGACCGCGGATTCCCAGGTCAAGGTCTTCGTGGTGCCGACGAATGAGGAGCTGGCCATCGCGCAGAAGTCCGCGGAGGTTGCCGCCATGGCCCGGGAGGCGGGGCTGTACTAAGCCGAGCGTCGGCTATGCCGCCGGCCGGTAGCGCTGGCGGCTAGAACATCGTGACTGGGCGGACCTTGTTGGCTAGGTCCACCAGTGCATAGCGGTGGCGGGCGAACGGCGCCTGGCGCGCCAGTGCCCGCAGGGTATCCGCCAGGCCGTAGCGCAGGCCGCGCTGGGTGAAGGGGAACTCGAAGAGATCGTTGGGGGAGGCCGCAGCATTGAGGTCTGATTCGCGCAGGAAGGTCAGCCCGGCGGAGATGACCGCAATCTTGATCTGCAAGAAGCGCGGCTCGTTCTGCGGAATCTCCTCCAAACGGCGGGCGGCACGCCGGATGCGGGACTCGGAAAGATCGTGGACGATGAGCTGTAAAACCGTGGTCAAGCGGGCCATGCGGTGGTGGCGCGAGGCGTTGGGGACTTTATCCAAGGTGGCCACGGCGAGCTCAACTTGGTGCTCAGCGCGCAGCTGGCGGGCCAAGCCGAAGGCGGAGGAGACAGTCGTCGGGTTCGTCGCCCACACGATGCCGTAGAGGCGCAGCGAGTTGAAACGCAGGTGGGCGGGGTCATCGGTGACGTGGTCCCAGATGCCGGGCTGATCCTCAAAAGCGTCGTTGGGCAGATCCGCGAGCGAGGTGGTGAGGTTGGCGCAGGCGCGGGCAACGGAGGCGTCGATCAGCGCGGCCTCCGAAAAACCTAGCTGCTGCAGGATGAGCTCATTGACCGCGCCGATGGCCAGCTTGGGGGCGGCCTCACCAGGCAGCACGTCGAGGACGTGGGCGAAGTGGGCTTGGGCCTCGCAGTACTTATCCAAAAGCAGCTCGGTCACGCCCGAGTACCAGTGGAAACGCCAGTCCCTCCCCAGGCGGTCTTCGATTGAATTCAGCCACTCGCGGGCCTGGCCGATGTAGCCCAAGTCAATCATGGCGCGCACTACGCCGAGTGGAATCTCCGCGGATTCCTCATACTCCGGGGCCTGCATGGCCTGGCGCAGGGTTTCCAGCGCTTCTTGTGGCTCGGTATAGGAGGAACCTTGCAGCAGTGGGGCGCCGATGTCGGAGCGGACGATCAGCGGGATGGGCAGCGCGGAAACTACCTCGGGGGCGGTGATGCGGACGGTGCGGTCGATGCCGTCGATGAGCTGATCCGTGCGGAAGACCAGGTGCTTCGTGCCGAAGGTCGTACGCTGCGGGGAGAACACCGAGTGCTGGGCCGGGTGCTGGATGCCATCGCGCAGCGCGATGACCTCGCGCAGGACGCCGAAGAGCTGGTCGCGCAGCTCGGAGACCGACGCAAAGCGCTGCTGTGGGTCCGGATCTGTGGCGCGCAAGAGCAGGCGGTAGAAGGAGAGGTAGCGGCGCAGCAGCGGCTCCTCCGTGGGGGAAGGCAGGCCGGGCTTGTAGACGCCATCCTCCACCGGCAGCTTCAGCGTCAGGCAGGCCAGTGTGCGGCCGATGGTGTAAATATCACTGGCCACCGAGGGGCCCTGCGTGGCGATCTCGGGGGCCTGGAAACCCTGCGTGCCGTAGATGTGGCCGAAGGCGCCGATGCCGGAGACCGCGCCTAGGTCGATGAGCTTGACCTGGTCCTCGGTGACGATGATGTTGGAGGGCTTCAAATCGTTGTAGACCACGCCGCGGGCATGGAGGTAGTCCAGGGCGGGCAGGATTTCGAGGATATAGGCAATCGCCGTGTCGACCGGGAAGCGGTCAGTGGCCTGGTCGTTGCGGCGCTGCTTGAGTGAGGGGCCGCCGACGTACTCCATGACGATGAAGCCACCGGGCACGCGGGGGTCATCGATGAAGTTGAAAATCTTCACGATATTCGGGTGCGTGATGTCCGCGAGGAACTCACGCTCCGCCTCCGCGGTGGCGGTCTCCTCGGCGGAGTTGGTGGATTGCATGCCCTTGAGCACCACGATGCGCCCGGAGACGAAGTGGTCGTTGGCCAGGTAAATCCAGCCCAGCCCGCCATGCGCGAGCACGCCCAAGATCTCGTACTGGCCGGCCATCATGTCGCCCGGCTTGAGCTGCGGTGGGGCGGCGCGGGGCGCATCCTTGGGATCGATGAGCGCGTCGCGCGGGTTGCCCGGGACAACGAAGGGCAAGGTGGCCATGCCATCGGCCACTTCGCGGTCGGTGCGCTTGGTGCTGCGGCGCTGGCGGAAGGTATCGAGCGCGCGGCGCCGCGAGGCTTGCGAGGGGTCCTCTGCTTTGCGGCGATCACGCAGCTGCCCCAGCTCCTCGATGAGCGCGGCGATATTGTCCGAGTCGACGTATTCGCCATCGTCGGGTTGGCCCGTCGCCGTGCCGCTCGTGCCCACGCGATTCGCGGGGGAGAGGCGGGCGCCGGTGGCGGCCTCGTAGTCATCGTCATCGTCGTCCGCGAAGGGATCAAAGGGCACGGCGGCGGTGCGGTCGGAGGCTTCGGCGTCGGCGGCGCCGGCAGCTGTTGTTCCCGCGCTGTGCGAATCTGTTGGGGAGACGCTGAGGTGGTGGTCCTCCGAATAGTCGTCATCGTCATCCGCGAAGGGATCGAAGCGCACGGCTTGGGTGGCGTCGTTAGTGGCGTCGGTGGCGGCGTCGTTAGTGACGTCGTGGGCGGCGGGGTGGTTAGCGGTCGTGGCGGCGTCGGGCTGAGCGTCCTCGTGCTCTTCGGGCGTGAGGTGATCGAGCTCATCCTCGGTGAAGCGGTGCGACATTACTGGCCCTCCTTCTTCTCGCCGGGCTGGTCCTTGGCTGTGGAGCTCGGCTGTGATTCCTCGGCAGGCGGAGTCTCGTTGAGGTACTTCGGTTCCGGGAGCACGGGCTGCTCCATGTAATTCCCCAGCCAGGTGTTAAAGAGCTCCTGCCAGGTGCCGTCGCGGCGGATGCGCTCCAGCGTGGAGTTGATCTGGCGGATGAGGGGGCGCGAGTCATAGGAGGCATCGGGTTTGCGCACGGCCACGCCGTAGCTCTGGCTTTCCAAGGGATCGCCGACGATCTCGGTGTATTTATCCTGCGCCAGCATGCCGGACAGCAGGGCGTCATCCACGACGATGCCATCCGTCTGTCCCAGCTGCAGCGCCATGAGGCAATCGCCCCAGGCGCGGGTCTCCAAAATATCGGAAGACGGCGAGTGTTTGCGTATCGCGTCCACCATGGTGGATCCTTTCGCCGCGCACAACGTTAGCCCGGCGGCCTCCGCGATGGAATGGATGCCCGAATTCTTCAGCACCAGCAACCGCGCATCCGTCTGCATATACGGAATGGAGAAGGCCACTTCGCGTTGGCGCTCGGGGCTAATCGTCATGGTGCGGATGACCATGTCCACCGTGCGGTCATTCAGTGCACGAGCGCGGTCGGAGGCCTCCACGAAGCGGAAGTCCACCTTGTCGGGATCCCCGAAGATATCGCGGGCGATTTCGCGGGCGATATCGACCTCGAATCCGCGGACCTCGCCGCTGGCGGTATCGCGGTAGCTGAGCAGGTTATTAGAGCGGTCCACACCCACGATGAGCCGGCCGCGCGCCAGGATGTTGGGCACGCGCTCCTCCGGCTTCTTATCGTCCGGGCGGTAGGAGCCGTAAACGTCCGCGGTGCTTTGCTTGGACACCTCTCCCGTGCCGGCGGGTTCGATGATGGCGTCCTCCGGCAGCGGCGGCCCCGGGGTGGAGTTGAGATCCGCGCTGGAGGGCAGGATCGGATCCGGCGTGCTGGGCGGCTCTGGCTCGCAGGCGCTGAGTGCCACGGCGGCGCTGAGCAGCAGCACGGCCGCAGTGGCGTGCTGGCGGTGGTCGGTTCGGCGGCGCATCACAGGTACTCCTGCAGGCGGGGGCGAATACCCAGCCACACGGCGATAATCGCGCCGAACGTGGCTAGGAGGACGCCGGTGGACACCATGGTCATGGCGTTGAGTCCCTGAACCAGGTAGGTGCGCATGGCGTCGCGGGCTTGGTCGATGAGCGCGGCCAGGGAGTTATCCACGGCATTGAAGGCGCTAGCGGCGGTCGGGTCACCATCCGGATCGATGGCGGTGGCTTGGTAGAGCGCGGCATCGTAGTGGCCCATGGAGAGATCCTCCATGAAAGCATCGTGGGTGGTTTCCCAATCCTCCAAGGCCTCCTTGGCACGAGGAATCAAGGAAGGATCGGAGGAGGGGAAGTCGTCGTCGTCAAGCGCCTGCTCATAGTCCCGCAGGGCCCGGTCCACCGAGTACACCGTGGAGTTAAAGTGCACGGACATGTCCTGTTGGGAGGAGCGCAGGACCAGCGCCAGGGTCTCGGAGGTGCGCATCTGCTGGGCCTCAATGCGCGAGGCGGTCAGCGAATCCCAGGGGCGCGACACCGTCTCGAAGCCTTGGTGGCCGGAGGCCCACGTGGCGAAGTTGGAGCCAGCGGCCCACACCAGCGCCAGGAACAACAGTCCCGTGGCCACCACGAAACCCCGGTTGAAGCGGCGGCGGGTCAGCCGCCACAGCCACCACTGCGCCAAGCCGAGGAAAATGATCGCCGCGACCAGGCCCGAAAGCGGCACCCACTGCGGGCGGGTTAGGCGCTGCTGTTGCTGGGTCACCTTCGCCGAGGTCAGCGTGAACAGCTCCGCGGCGGCGGGAAGAATCTGGGTGCGCATGAGCGCCGAGGCATTGGACATGTAGGAGTTCGCCACGGCGTGGCCGGCACGGTGATTGACGCGGGCCTTTTCCACCAGGGCGGTGTACACCGGCAGCTTGCGCTGGATAAACGTGACGAGCTCGCGCACGCGTTCATCTTCGGCGGAGGTGCCGACGATGGCCTGCGTGGCGGCGACGGAGGCGGCGTCGATGGCCTCGTTATAGCGGTCGCGGTTATCCTCCGGCTCCACGCCTGCCTGGACGAAGCCGGTGGTGGCGACAGTATCGGCTAAAGACAGGTTGGTGTAGAGGTGGTGCGCCGCGTTGGACATCGGCTCGGTGGAGGCTAGCAGCGTGTCCAGATCATCGTGGCGCGCGGCCGAGGAGGAGGACATGGAAAAGCCGGCCGCCGCGAGCGCTACGGTGAGAATCAAGGTAACCGTAAACAGCTTGCCGGGAGTGGTGATGGCGAAGCTATAGAGGCGCCGGATGACGCGCGCGGGGCCGGCGAAGGAGCTCATCGCCAGCTGCGTGGGGCGGCTAAAAACCGGCGCGGAGGGCTCGGTGACGTCATCGAGCCAATGATCGCCCCATGATTCGGGGGAGTGCTCGCGCAGTTCGGTGGCCGGGCCGGTCATTCCCTTAGGATAGCGCTCTCGTGCGCTTCGCGCGATGATTTCGGGGGCGTTGGCGCGGGGAGTTTGTCGCGTATCGTGTAAGGCATGTGTGCACGCGTTAACCCAGAACTTTCCGGTGATGGCTGGTCGAAGGGCCCGGGCGGGGTGCCGGTGTGGGGCAAGTTTGGAGCAGCTGGTCTCTTCCTCGTGGCGGGGGATGAGGTACTGCTCCAGCATCGCGCGACGTGGACGAATAACGGCGGGACCTGGGGAATCCCGGGCGGGGCGCGGGATAAGCCGGAGTCGCCGGAGCAGGCCGCGCTGCGGGAGACGGAGGAGGAAACCGGAATCTCGCCGGCAGACGTTGAGGTGCTGGATGCCATCGTCACTGCCGGGCCCTTCGAGGAAGGCTGGACCTATACCACGGTGTTGGCGCGGACGGTCTCGGGGCAGCGCTTGGCCACGACCGCTAACGAAGAATCCGCCGAGCTGCGCTGGGTCCCGTTTAACCAGGTAGAAGAGCTAGAACTCTTAGCGCCCTTCCGGGAAGCGCTGCCGCGGTTGTTGAAGTACTGGGAAGACATCACCAGGTGATACAGGCGCGCGGCAGGAACCTGTGGCACGCTGTAGGACATGATTGAAGTAGCCGGACTGACCAAACAGTACAAGTCTGTCCGCGCCGTCGATGACCTCACCTTCCAGGTGGAGCCGGGCCAAGTGACCGGCTTTCTGGGGCCCAACGGCGCTGGAAAATCAACGACGATGCGCATGATCCTGGGCTTGGACAAGCCCACCGCTGGCACCGCTCTGGTGCACGGCAAGCGCTACCGCGAGCTGAAGAACCCGCTGCGTGAGGTGGGCGCGCTTCTCGACGCCAAAGCGGTCCACGCCAACCGCACCGCTGCCAACCACCTGTTGTGGATGGCGCAGGCCAACGGTATCCCTACCTCCCGCGTCGATGAGGTGCTGGGCCTGGTGGGGCTGGCTGATGTTGCTGGCAAGAAGGCCGGCGGCTTCTCCCTCGGTATGGGCCAGCGCCTCGGCCTGGCTGCCGCACTGCTGGGGGATCCGGGCGTGCTGATCCTGGACGAGCCGGTCAACGGCTTGGATCCGGAAGGTATTCGCTGGGTGCGCTCGCTCGTGCGGGCGCTGGCGGCAGAAGGCCGCACGGTGCTCATCTCCTCCCACCTGCTGGCGGAGATGGCGCAGACGGCGGACCACTTGGTGGTCATTGGCCGCGGCAGGCTCTTGGCCAATCAGCGCACCTATGACTTTGTGAAGGAAAACTCCAGCGCTTCGGTTGTGGTGCGTTCGGAGCACCTGCGCGAGTTCGGCTCGGCGCTCAAGGAGGCTGGAGTGACCTTCCGCGAGTCGGTCGATGAAGAGCAGCGCCCGACGCTGGTGATCCCTCACCAGACCACAGACTACGTGGGCAAGCTGGCCTATTCCACGGGAGTGCCGCTGACGGAATTGACCCTCCACCGCGCCTCACTGGAGGAGGCTTATGTGGCCATGACGGATCGCGCGGTGCAGTACCAAGCGGAGGCACCGCAGAAAGGGGCCCAGTTCTAATGTTTTTCAACACTGTTCACGCGGAGTGGACGAAGCTGCGCACGACGAAGTCCTTCTGGTGGACCACCGCGCTCATCTTCCTCATCGTGACCGGCTGGACGCTGCTGAACTCGCTCAACGCGGGGGAGGCGGTGCTCGGCATTAGCCCGCTGCAGCCGATGAGCCTGGCCTCCGTCCTCCTGCTCATGGGCGTGCCGATCATGATGATCCAGGGCGCGATGATGGTGACCACGGAGTACCGCTACAAGACGCAATCCCTCACCTTCTTGGCCAACCCGAATCGCTGGAGCGTGGCCTGCGCCAAACTGGTGGTGTACGGCGTGATTGCGGCTGTCATCGCCTTCTTGGGATTGGTGTACATCTTCGTGTTGGCGGATCTCACGGCAAACGAATCCGCGGCGGAGGCCTTCCAGCCTTTCTCCAGCGACGACGGCAAGCACATGCTGTGGGCCTTCCCCATCGCGGCCTTTGGCGCGGTGCTCTTCGTGCAGGGGCTGGGTCTGCTGCTACGGCAGACCGCCGGCACGGTGGCGATTTCCCTCATCTTGTACATGGGCCTGGAAAACTTGGTGCGTTTGCTCCCGGTAGTGGGAGATAAGATCATCCACTTCATGCCGTTTACTGCTTTCCAGAACTGGGCGTTGGACTACGTGGATGAGAACGCCCCGTGGAGCTCGATTGGCTTTGAGGCCCTCGTCTTCTTCGGCTGGGCTGGTGTGCTGTGGATCCTGGGCGTTATCGTGCTGGAGCAGCGCGACGCGTGATCCCTTTTCCGCTTCTGGCGACGTTGGCGCTGTTGTCCGCAACAGCGCCCTTCGCTACTGATATGTACCTGCCGGTGATGCCGGAGATCGTCGCCGATCTGGGCACCACCCGGGCCATGGTGCAGCTGACCATTTCGGGCTTCTTCGTCGGCATGGGCATGGGCCAACTCGTCATGGGCCCGCTGTCTGATGCCATCGGGCGCAAGCGCCTCCTTGTCGCCGGCGCCTTTCTCGCTCTGCTGGCTTCCGTGTTAGCGGCGATGGCCCCGACGGCCTCGGTGCTCGTCGTGGCCCGCGTGCTGCAGGGCCTCGGCGGCGGTGCGTGCGTGGTGCTCTCCCGCGCGGTGGTCCCGGACCTCGTGCATGGTGCCGCGGCGGCGAAAGCCTATTCACTGCTCATGGCGCTCCAAGGTATCGCTCCTGCGGTAGCCCCGGTACTGGGCGGCATCCTGGCGGAGCCGCTGGGCTGGCGCGGCATTTTTTGGGTGCTTGCCGGGCTGCATGCGGTGCAGTTGGTCCTGGCCATCGCTATCGTCCCGGAAACTGCGGGCGGCCGCTCTCGCGATGGGTTGCTGCGCACGGTGGCGGGCAATTACTGGGCGGTGCTGACTAACGCCCGGGTCTGGGGCTACCTGGTGACCATGGCCTTCGGCTTCTGCTCGATGTTTTGTTACATCTCCGCCTCGGCCTTCGTGGTGCAAGAACAGTGGGGCTTTTCACCGCTGGGCTATTCGCTGATCTTCGGCATCAACTCCGTGGGCCTCTTTGCGGCCACGCTGGTGAATTCGCGGGCGATGGATTCGGTCTCCCCGGCGGTCATGTTGCGCATCGGCGTGACCGGTGTCTTTGTCTGCGGGGTGCTCCTCCTGCTGGCGGTACTGCTCGGCGCCCCGGTGTGGGTCTGCCTCATTGTGCTTTTTGCTTGCGTGGCACCGACCGGCTTCATTATGGGCAACGCCACCGCCTTGGCCACGGGTTTGATGCGCCCGCGGGCGGGCAGCGTGTCCGCGATCATGGGCTTTGGGCAGTCCATGCTAGCCAGTGCCATCAGCCCGCTCATGGGCTGGGGCTCGAACGCCGCGCTGACCATGGCCATCGGCATGGTGTGCTGCAGCTTCATCTCGCTGTGCGGCCTCGTGGTGTCCACGCGTCTGGCTCGTGGAGCTGCGTGAAGTTCAACAGATGTGCACAACGCAGAGAGCGTTCATGCGTATTATTGGCCGCATGGCTACCCCACGTCTCGCTGAGCTTCGCCTGAGCAAGTTCAAGTCCTTCCAAGATGCTGTATTGACTCTGCATCCAGTCACTTTTCTGACTGGCCTAAACAGTTCTGGAAAGTCGAATGCTTTGGATGGGCTGGAGGTTTTGTCCCGCTTGGCATCGGGGGCAGAACTAGGAGACGCACTTGATGGGCGCATGACCCAAACCGGCCCGATCCGAGGTGGCTCTCGTGGTTGCGCCCCGCATGGCACCGAGAGCTTTGAACTGGGCTGTACCGTTGAATCTGGGACAGATACGTACCGCTATGACGTCGAGGTTCAGGTATATCCGGAGTTGCGTGTTGTCAAAGAAAGCCTCGTGGGTACCGGATATTCCGTAAAGAGCGGCACCCGCACTAGCGATGCAGAGTTGTTTAAGACCCAGCCGGCAGCAGACAACCGAGCTGGGATCTACACGTTAATTTTTAGCGGAAAGCGTGGGGCAAACCCCACCACACTCTTGCGTGACTCTCGCCTTATCTTGGGACAGATTAAAGCGGTGCTTGCGGGAAAGAACCGTGCAGAGAATTCAGTGTTGAAAGGGGCGTCGATTGTGTCCATGGCGCTTCGATCAGTGTTTCACCTCGATCCAGTCCCCAGCCTTATGCGGGATTACGTTCCAAGGAAGAGCACGCAGCTGAAGCGTAGCGGTGAGAACCTCTCGGCGGTGCTGTGGCAGTTGCACAAGGATTCCCCCAAGACTTTCCAAGAGCTAGGGCAGCTGGCCGCTCACGTGACTGGAGTGGATTCCACACTGGACTTTATTGACTCCCCGTTGGACGAAGTCATGCTGACCCTCGTGGAACACTTCGAAGATGGAAAGCAAGAAAGAACGCCTGCTCGTGAAATGAGCGATGGTCTCCTCCGATTCCTCGCAATTGCAACGGCGCTTAAAACTGCGCCCAAGGACTTGGATATCGAACAGCCACTTGAACTTGGTGATGACGTAGAGAACCCAGTAGCTCAAATTGTCGTCGAAGAAATGGAAAACGGGCTCCACCCTTCGCAGGCGCAAAGAGTTATGCAGATGCTTAGCGAATCCGCACGCAAACATGACTCGCAGGTTCTTGTCACGACCCACAGTCCTGCCATCTTGGACCAGATTTCTGGGGAGAAAAACGGTCAGGTAGCAGTGTGCTACCGGGATAGCAGAACCGGGCAAAGCGAGCTCTCGCCTTTGGTGGAGTTACCGGATTTCGTGGAATCCATTTCCAAGCACAGCTTGGGTGCTGCGGTCACCGCTGGTGAATTAGTCGATGACACCGAAACGCAGATTAGTTTCGAGAACATGAATCGGCTTTTTGGGATCGGCTGATGCGCGTTTACTTCATCGATACCTCTGTGCTGGATAACCTGCTTGCGATTCCTCACAAATGCCAAGCTAAAGAACAAGCCAAAATCGATTTTGCGGAACGCCAAAGTGAGAACGCGAAGTTCATCCTGCCGATTACCGCGGTGATTGAAACCGGAAATCACATTGCGCAGCTTCCGCAGGGCGACGTGAGGCGCAATATTGCGGAAAAATTTTCCCAGATGCTAGAGCTGACCGCCCATCAACAAGCCCCATGGATCCTGCATGACTTTCAGTGGAACAAGGAGTTCATCACCGAGCTCGTCTCAAGGCACCGTGCGGGTCTATCAATGGTGGATATGATGACTCAGCAGGTTGGTGGCGGCGACCTTTGTGTTCTGACTGAGCGCGAGCTGTATAAGCGCGCCACCGGAATTACCGCAGAAGTGTGGACATACGATGCGGCGCTGGGTGCATATTCTGGATAGGTCATGCCCAATCAAGGGCGAGGCACATCGAGCTCGCGGGCGTGCTCCTACTGCAGCGCTGAAGTCAGGCGCATGACGTTGTCCACGTAGCGGCGCAGCACGCCGCGCTCGTTCCACTCTTCGAGGGTGAGCTCGTGGCAGACCTTCTTGTAATTGGTGGCCAGCTGGGTGAAATCCTCGATGAGGTCGCCCTTGGCCACCAGCATGGTCGATTCATAGTTGAGGCCGAAGGAACGCATATCCATGTTGGAAGACCCGAACATGCACAGCGGTTCGCGCTCCGGCAGGCCCGGGTCCGCCAGGATGAACTTGGAGTGCAGCACGAAGGGCTCGGGGAATTGGAAGATCCGTACGCCGGCCTCTAGGAGCGCCTGGTAGTAGGAGGACTGCGCGTGGTGGACCATGAACTGGTCCGCCTTCGCGGACACTAGGAGCTCCACCTCGACGTCGCGGTAGCAGGCGGTGGTCACCGCCTCCAAGAGGGACTCATCCGGGATGAAGTAGGGCGAGCAGAGAATGAGCTTTTCCTTGGCATGGTGCACCACCGAGTTGAACATGCGCAGGTTAGGTTCCGTGGTGTAGCCGGGGCCGGAGGGGACCAACTGGAGGTGGTTGGAGTCCGCCGTCATAGCGTCGTCATAGGGCTGCATGTCCAAGGACAGCTGCTCCTCCGATTCCAGGTACCAATCCACCGCGAACACCGAGGCCAAAGACGTCACCACAGGACCGGTCATCTCGACCATGTAGTCGATCCATGCGCGGTCCTTGGTCTTGTATTCGCGCTTGATCATGTTCATCGAGCCCAAGAAGCCCGTGTGGCCGTCGATGACCACGATCTTGCGGTGATTGCGCAGGTCCGGGCGGCGGAAGCGGCCCTTGTGCAGCTGCAGCGGAAGCATGAGCCGCCAGTCGACGTCAATCTCGGTGAGGCGCTTGCCCAGCGTGAAGTAGCCCTTGTATTTCAGGCTGCCGATCTGGTCCAGCAGCAATTTGACCTCCACGCCGCGCGCGCGGGCGCGCGCCAAGGACTGGAAGAAAACATCGGTCACCTCATCCCAAGACTGGATGTAGATCTCAATGAGCACGTATTTCTCAGCACGGTCCACGGCCCGCGCCATGGCCAAGATGGCCTCCTCATAGGAGGCGTGGAGGCCCTTGTTGTGCCCGATGAGGGCCGGGTGCCCGGTGAGGTTGCGGTTGAGCTGGATGAGGGATTCCACCTCCGGGGAAAGCCGCCCGGAGGGATGGTTGGGGGTGGAGGCGGTGACGTCGTTCAGCAGCGCATTGGCTTCTTGCTGGATGCGGTGGCGGCGGCGGTTGATGTAGGGCGAACCCATGAGCAAGAACAGCGGCAGCCCCACGATAGGAAGCACAAGAATGGCCAGCAGCCAGGCGGTAGAGCTGGAGGGGCGGCGGCCTTCGGGGACCACGCCGATGGCGATGATCTTGATGCCATAGTCAATAACCAGCAGCACGAGCTGCCAGACGGAGAGATCGATGTTCACGTTCATGGCAGGTTAGCGCACCGACGCGAAATCAGGGACATCGAAATCCGCGATCAGCGGCACATGGTCGGAGGTCTTGTCACCGGCGCGCTCTACCATGTCCACTTGGGCGCCCTGTACGAGGCGCGCTAGTGGCTCGCTGGCCAGTTGGAAGTCGATGCGCATGCCCTCGTTCTTCTGGAAGCGCAGGGATTTGTAATCAAAGTAGGTCCAGCGCTCCTTTTCTGTGAAGCGGCGCGTAACCTCCTGCAGCCCGGCCTCTTCGAGCATCTGGAAGGCCGCGCGCTCGGGTTCGGTGACGTGGGTCTTGCCGCGGAAAAGCGAGATATCCCAGACGTCCTCATCCCGCGGAGCGATGTTGAAATCGCCCGTGAGCAGTAGTTTCGATTGCGCGCGGGTTTCCACATAGCGAGCCAAGGAGTAGAGAAAATCCAGCTTGTAATCGAAGTGCCTGTCCGTAATCTCACGGCCATTGGGAACATAGAGGGACCAGATCTCAACCCCGCGAATGCGGGCTGAGACCGCCCGGGCCTCGCGCTTTTGCTCCTTGGCGGGGTCCTTGTGGAAACCCGGCTGGGCAGGGAAGAAGGTCTGGACCTCCTCCGGCTCGTCTTTGGACAGGATGGCCACGCCATTCCACTGGTTCAGACCGTGGCAGGTGACGTGGTAGCCGGCCTCCTCGAAAGGCTCGCGGGGGAACTTCGCATCCGCCACCTTGGTTTCTTGCAGACAGAGCACGTCGATGTCGTGTTTGGCCAGCAAGTCCACCGCGCGCTGGGCGCGGGTGCGGACGGAGTTGATGTTCCAGGTAGCGATGCGCATGTGGTTTAGGGTACTTGAGGCAGGCGGCGGGCGTAACGGTGGCGGTGCTGCTCGAGGAACCCGAGCTTCTCATAGAGCCGAATCCCGGCCGTGTTACCTGCCACGACCTGCAGGTAGGCCTTCTCAGCACCCTGGGCTTTGCCCCAGGCCAGCATGTGCGCGCCCAGCGCGGTTCCCAGTCCCTTGCGGCGCCAACCTTCGGCGACCTCCACGGCGGAATAGCCCAGCCACACGGTGCCGTCACCGGATTCGGTCAGCGTGCCCCGCGTAATCGCGATGGTCTCACCCGTCGGGGCGAGCAGGCGCCCAAAGCCCATCGTCCCGTCGATGCGGCTGCGCAGGTACTCCAGGGCCAACGGCGGCAGGGCCTGACCGCGGAAGTGGTAGAGGTCGAGCCACTCGGAATCGGGCTGCTTGTCGATACGGAAGCTGACGTCCCCCGGGGCAGGGAGATCTGCCAAATCGCGCACCATCACGAGGATCTCCGGTTCGAGCTCCCAGGCTTCGGGTTCGGCCGCCAGCAGCTTCTCCGCGGAGGCACCGATGCGCTCCGGAATGGCCAGGCACACGGGCAGATCGTGGCGGGCATAAAACGCTTCGATCTCTTCCATCGGCACCGGGAGGAAACCCGCGGAAGGGCCGAGCGGCACCGCCGAATTGGAGCGGCCCGTCACGCCATCGCCAGCGCGCATGAGCCACTGCCCATCGGAGGTCCACGTGTGCTCCTTGCCGGGGAAGGCAGCCGCGGTGGCCACCTCGACGGCGCGGATATCGGAGTTGCGCACCGTGCGCGGGGAGAGGCGCTTAATAATCTTGAGTTGCTCCGGCGGAATCTCCACCGCGTCGAGCGAAGACGGGTAGCCGCCGACCTCCTGCGGGCGGATGAGCAGCGGATCCAGGCTGAGCACGTGGCCGATGACATCGCTGTGCACGCCGCCGAAATCGCGCCGGGCTACCACGCGCTCGCCCACGGAGACGTCATCGGAGCGGAAGATGCGGGACATTAGTCGTCGTGCCCGAAGGGGTCCTCGTCCTCGCCCGGCAGCCAGGTAAGCCCGGCCTCGGTCCAGCCGTTGCGCTTAATGGCTTTTTTGGCCTGGCGCTTGTAGCGGCCGGTGAGCACGTCGGTGTAGACGAAGCCGTCGAGGTGGCCGGTTTCGTGCTGCAGCATGCGCGCGAAGAAGCCGTAGCCCTCGATGGAGATGTCCTCGCCCTTCTCGTTCTTGCCGGTCACGCGGGCCCAGTCGGCGCGGCCGGTGGGGAAACCCTCGCCGGGGACGGAGAGGCAGCCTTCGTCCTCGGAGCCGTCGTCAGCCGGCATGGTCTCCGGGATCTCGGAGGTTTCCAGCACCGGGTTGATAACGCAGCCGCGGCGCATGCCGCCGTCGGGAAGCTCGGTGCCATTGGGACCGTCGGTGTCGGGGCAATGGTAGACAAAGAGGCGCTTGTTCACGCCGATCTGGTTAGCGGCCAGCCCAACTCCGTGCGCGGCGTCCATGGTTTCGTGCATGTCCGCGATGAGCTCCTGTAGCTCAGGAGAGTCGATGGCTTCGGTGACCGGCTCGGTGGGATTGTGGAGGACCGGGTCGCCGTGGATAACGATGGGACGAATAGTCATGGCATACAGTCTAAGCATGCACTCCCTGTCAGACCTAGACGCCGCGATTTTGGAGTTCGAGTCCCACGCCCCGCGCGATATCGGCGCCAAGGAGGAGGCCATCCGCACGCAGCTGGACATCACTCCGGTGCGCTATCACCAGCGCCTCAACGTGCTCCTGGATGACCCCGCAGCGCACGCCTCCTACCCGCTGTTGGTCACCCGCCTGCGCCGGCTTCGCGACGTCCGCGACGACGTCCGGCGCGCCGCACGCGATAATGCCCCAGACTGAGCGAATCAGATACTAAAGTTGCCAATGTGACTAATGTGAATCCGGAAAACTCTGCCTCGTCCGCTGACCACGCGCGCCACGCCGCCGATTCTGACGCGGCTGCCGCCCCGGCCGCCGCTGCCGCTCCTGCGAGCAAGCTCCCCCTGCGCGGGCTCGCCATGGTGCTCATCGCCGTTGCCGTCATGCTCGGCATGTGGGCGCTCTATGCCATGACCTCTGATGATTCCGAGGACACCGCGCAGAACGCGCCGGCAGGCAACGATGCTGTCGTGTCCGGCCCCGCGACTGGCGGCGCCGAGGGCGACGCTGCTGCCGCCGGTGGCGCGGAAGGAGAGGCGGACAAGAACCGCGAGGAGTCGGATGCTGCCGGTGCTGACGCCGAGGCTGGCGCAGACGGCGATGCTGAAGCCGAGCGTGACGCTGCCCGCGACGACAACGCTGAGGAGGGCGCTGCCGCAGGTAGCCCCGACCGTGCCCAGGCGGAGATCCCCGTCAACGTCTACAACAACTCCGGTCGCGCCAACTTCGCTGCCGATGAGGCCGAGCGCCTGAAGTCCCAGCACTTCCACATCGCCGAGGTAGGCAATATCAGCGGCGACGTCCTCGTGGCTCCGAAGACCACCGTCTACTTCCCTGAGGGCGATGCGGCCGCCGAGAGCCTGGCCAAGGAGGTTGCCGCCCAGTACTACGGTGCCAACGTGCCGGCGGAAGCGATTGCTCCGTACCCGGCCGAGCTGACCGGGGACTACACCAAGGGCGATGCCGTCGTGGTTGTCCTCGCGGTTCCCCAAGCCTAGGGAATAAAATCTTATTAAATTCATCCGCCCGACGGATAGGATGAATGGGTGAATATTCCGGAAGAGAACTTCGCCCGCTCGCCCGAGCCCACGCTGGGTGTTGAGTGGGAAGTTGCCCTCGTTGATCCAGCGACCTGGGATCTCGTGCCACGCGGCGCTGAACTCATCGACCGCGTGCGCGCTGCTCATCCCGACATCCACCTGGAAAAGGAATTCCTCCAAAACACGGTGGAGCTGGTAACCGGGGTGTGCCGGACGGTGCCGGAGGCGATGGGGGACCTGCGGGCGTCGCTCAGCGCCGTGCGTGAGGCGGCCGACCCCTTGGGCGTGCGCCTGTGGGCCTCGGGCGGGCACCCCTTCACGGACTTCCGGCAAAACCCCGTCTCCAACAAGGAGAGTTACTCCGAAATCATCAACCGCACCCAGTATTGGGGGCAGCAGATGCTGCTGTGGGGCACGCACGTGCACGTCGGCATCAGCCACGAGGACCGCGTGTGGCCCATCATTAATGCGCTGATGACGAAGTACCCTCATCTGCTGGCTATTTCCGCCTGCTCGCCGGGGTGGGAGGGGCTCGATACCGGCTATGCCTCCAACCGCACGATGCTCTACCAGCAGCTGCCCACCGCGGGCATGCCCTACCAGTTTGAGAACTGGGAGCAGTGGAAGTCCTATATGCGGGACCAGGCTATTTCGGGAGTCATCAACCACACTGGCTCGATGCACTTCGACGTCCGCCCGGCCTCCAAGTGGGGCACGGTGGAGGTGCGGATTTCCGACGCCGCCTCCAACCTCCGCGAGCTCTCCGCCATCGTGGCGCTGACACACTGCCTCGTGGTGCACTACGACCGCATGATCGACACCGGCGAGACGCTGCCCACGCTGCAGCCGTGGCACGTGGCGGAGAACAAGTGGCGCGGCGCGCGCTATGGCATGGACGCGCTGGTCATCACCTCGCGCGAGACCGATGAGCGCTGGATCAAGGATGAGCTGGCGGATCTCTTGGTGGAGCTGGCTCCGCTCTCGGAAGAGCTGGGCTGCGCCCGAGAGCTGCAGCTAGTGCAGGAGATCATCGATGGCGGGGCGGGCTATGAGCGCCAGCGCCGCTTGTACCAGGAGACCGGCAGCTGGCAGAAGGTGGTTGAGGCCACCGCGGATGAGATGGAGCGGCTCTTGCCGCTTTAGAGTAAGTGCCGAACGATCAATTAAGGCCAGAAAATTGGTGGTTTTCAGGGGCTTAGTTGATCGATTCGTACTTTTGGAAAGCTGTCTCGCCCAAAGATGACGTTTCGATCAAATAGTGCCGCAAAACCGCCTTGATTTTGCCCCTTAATTGATCGAACCGACCCTAGCTCTTCTCCGCTGCGCGCTTGCGCGGCGCGATGAAGCCCCACACGGCGTAGACCACGATGAAGGCTAGGCAGGACAGCGTCCACAGCGAGGTTGCCCACGGTTGGAAGGACTCGATGGCGTCGAGGTTGGCTGAGGACATAGTGAACCACACGGGCACCGACATGAAGGGCAGCGAGAGCACGAACAAGGCCGCCACGGAGGCGAGGCCCGCGAGCTGCTCGCCGCCCTTGCCGGACACACGTGAGCTCACCGCCTGGTTAACCGAGACGAAGACCATGACGATGAAGGGGATGGTCCACACGAAGTGGTGGTACCACGAGAAGGGGGAGACCAAGCAGGTGCTCAGGCCCGTCAGCGCGAAGGCTGCCGAGCGGTTGCCGCGCAGGTAGGCAGTGCGCAGCGCCAGGCAGGTCAGCGCGAAGACCAGGATGACCGCTAGGATCCACCAGATACCGCCGTCGATGCCGAGCTCGCGGAACATGAGCGAGCGCAGCGACTTCGCCCCGGGGTTGGCATGCTCGCCCACACGCGAGGAGTTGAACATGGCATCGGTCCAGAACACCATCGCATCAGGAACGAAGAGGAATCCGAGCAGCACCGTGACCAGGAAGGTGATCACCGCGCCCGCGGCGGCCCACCAGCGCTTCTCAAAGAGCAGGGCCAGGCCCATGTAGGCCGGGGTCAGCTTGATTCCGGCCGCCAGGCCAATGCCCACGCCCGGCAGGCGGCGCTTGATAGGCAGGAAGTCAAAGGCCACGAGCAGCATGAGGAAGACGTTGACCTGCCCGTAGTACAGCGACCCGTGCATCGTCTCATTCGCCGGGGTCAGCGCGGTCAGCAGCACCGCGATGAGGACGGCCGCCGGGGTCATCTTCACGCCCCGCTCGCGGAAGACCATGACGATGATGGTCAGCACAGCCAAGAACATGAGCGAAGGCCAGATAATGGTCAGCGCGTCCTTGCTAAAGAACGGCAAGACTTTGAACAGCAGGCCCGCAAAGGGTGGGTAAGTGAAGGGGAATTCAAAGATATAGGGGGCGTCGTAGAGCAGGCCACCGGCGTTGAGATCTTCGCCAGCCATGCGGTAGATGGCGAGGTCAAAGGGGAGGATGAAGGTGAAGGCCTTGTGGCCATCGAACTGGATGATCTTGTACACCATCACCGCGATGCCCAGTGCGAGGACAGCACACATCGTTGGTACGCCTTGCAACTTCTTCACGTCGACTCTCCTCGCCTGACCACCTATTAGTGCCTTTTGCAGCCTATATTATTGTCCCCTCATTTCCCGGCAGAAAGGTGCCGTGTCCTTACTTTCGGCGCATCGAACGCGCGGCCGGGCTCTCGTTGCGCGTCATCGAATCCGGCGTGCCGTACAGACCCTCGCGGCGAGCGATACGCGTGGTTCTTTGTGCGGTCACCGGGCTGGTGATCATGGCGAAAAGGACAAGCAGCACCAAGATGCCCAAGTCGCCGCGCTCAGCCACGCTGAAGCTCTCCGAACCCGTCACCTTGATGATCGCGCCCACGATGGTGAAGATGAGCCCTGTGGTCTGTGGTTTGGCGATGGCATGCACGCGCGCCATCGTGTCCTGAAAGCGCGCCACGCCAATTGCGGCAGCCAAGATGAGGATGGAGCCGACGAGGATGAGGATGATGGAGAGGACATCGGCAATCAGTGCGTAACTCATGAATCCCTCTTCCTAAAGCGGGTGACAGAGACCGTCGAAATGAACCCGAGGAGCGCCACGACGATCATCGCGTTGGAGACCGTCGTGTCCAGTGTCCAGCAGATATAGGTGGCCAGGGCGCATTGGAACATGGCCACGAGTCCGTCCATGGCGATGAGGCGGTCGAGCGAGTTGGGGCCGATGACGATGCGCCACGTGGTGATGAGGAATGCCACCACGAGGAAGCCGGCGGCCACGGTGAGCAGGATGTTATACAGGTCCGTATCCATCAGGGGTGGCTCCTTTCAAAGATGGCAATCATATCGGCCTCGAGCTTGCGTACGGCCGCGATTTCGCGCTCCAGATCCTCCTCGGAATCGGCGTTCAGCAGGTGGATGGTCAACATGCGGTTGGCAATGTCGATGTCGGAGACCGTGCCGCCGGGCTGCAGGTTGTAGAGGCTGACCGCCAGCGAGAGAATGAACTCGTTCTCCACGCGCATCGGCAGCTTCACAATTGCCGTCTTTGGCACCGGCTGTGGGCGCACCGCCAGCCAGCCGACCATGATGGAGGCCTCCAGCAGCTCCACAAACCACTGCGCCATGAAGACGATCAGTTTGCCCCAGCTCACCGAAATCCCCGCCACGGGCATGGCCGGCAGGGGCAGCGCAAAGACGATGAACAGGCTGACGAGCAGGCCGCCCACCAAGTTCGCTACGGTGACTTCGCCCATGAGCATGCACCACATGACGACGATCCACACCATGAACCACGGCCGGAAGCGGTGCTTAATACCGGAGAACCTCATCGCGACACCTCCTTTTCATCGTCGTCCACGGTCGTGGGGAGTGTAGCCGTAGTGCTTGGCGACGTCCTCGTGGTCGGTGCCACCGGTTCCGGATCCGGGAGGGGCTGGCTCCGGTTCTTTCGCGAATCCGCGCCCTCCTCGTAGCGCTCAGCGGGGTCTAAGTGGCGCGTCGGGTCCTCGGCGGAATCACCCAGGACGGCATAACGGTAGATGGAATCATCCTGCGCCGAGGTGGCCGCGCGGGTGGTGACACCAGAGATGGGGCCCGCCAGGAAGGACATCGATACCGAGGCGATGACGAGCAGGGAGGTCGACGCCAGCATGCCAAAGGGCACGCGGCCGACGTCATCGCGCTCCTCCAATTCGACGTACTCGGTGACTTCTCCCAGTGGGGAAGGCCGCACCATGGCGAGGTTGCCCTCGGGCGCATCGCCGCGGTCGCGCAGGAATCCCTTGGCCCACACGAGGATCATGACGTAGAGGGTCAGCAGGGAGGTGACCACCGCGCCGCCGATGAGAACCCAGGACAGCCAGGAACCTTCATTCGCGCCGGCTTGGAGCAGCATGATCTTGCCCAGGAAGCCGGAGAAGGGCGGGATACCGCCCAGGTTCATGGCCGGGATGAAGTACAGGATGGCGATGATCGGCGCGGTGTAGATCAACGAGCCCAAGCGCCGCAGCGAGGAGGTGCCGGCTTGGCGCTCGATGAGGCCCACCACCAGGAACAGCGCGGTCTGCACCAGAATGTGGTGCACCGCGTAGAAGATGGCGCCCGACAAGCCCTGCGCGGTTCCGAGGGCGACGCCGAAGATCATATAGCCGATGTGGCTGACCAGTGTGAAGGACAGCAATCGCTTGATATCCGATTGGGCGATAGCGCCCAAAATACCCACGAGCATCGTGGCCAGTGCGACCCACATGAGAAGGACGTCCAGCCCGCCATCAGTAAAGATCGAGGTGCGCGCGCGGATGATGGCGTAGACACCAACCTTGGTGAGCAGGCCCGCGAAGACGGCGGTGACCAGCGAGGGGGCGGTGGGGTAGGAGTCCGGCAGCCAGGCATCCAGCGGGAAGACGGCCGCCTTAATTCCGAAGGCGATGAGCAGCACGGAGAACACCGCGGTGCGGGTACCCGCGGGGATATCTTCCATCCGGATGCCAATTTGGGCCATGTTCATCGTGCCCACAGTGGCGTAGACATAGGCCAAAGCCAGCACGAAGATGAGCGAGGACGCCATGGAGACCATGACGTAGCCCACGCCGGCCCGCACGCGCGCCGGTGAGGCGCCGAGGGTGAGCAAAACGTAGGAGGCCACGAGGAAGATCTCGAAGCCCACGTAGAGGTTGAACAAGTCACCGGCCAGGAAGGACACGTTCACGCCCATGGTCAGCAGCATGTAGGTGGGCAGGAAAGCCGCCACCGGCTCGTCCTTCGTGCCGTCGCGCACGCCCTGTGCGATCGCGTACCACATGACGGAGAAGAGGACGATGGAGGAGGTAAAGAGCATGACCGTGGACAAACGGTCCGCCACCAACGTGATGCCCACCGGCGCGTCCCAGCCGCCCACCTGAAGGGTTTGAATGCCGGTGGTATCCGCGATGGCAATCAGAGCGGCATTCACCACGGCGAGCGTGAGTAGCGAGAAGAAAGCGATGCGGCGCTGCGCATTGGTATTGCGAGCAAAGAGCATCGCCAGCGCAGCAGCCAAGGCCGGGATGATGATCGGCAGGGGGATCAGGTAGCTGATATACGGCAGCAACAGATCCACTAGGGGCGAGATGGTCTCACTCATCGGTCGCCTCCTTCACGGGAGCCTCGAAGAACTCGGGGCCAAACTTATCGCCTTCCTTGGTGGTGCGTCCGGTGGTCGGGTCATTAGACGCGTCGTGGTCAGGGGCGGCTGAGGCATTGCCCGGGCGCGAGGCAATCGCCGCGATGGCAGCGTCCTCGGTGTCGTCCTCAATCACGTCCGCGGAGCGGTAGCGGTATTGGCGGTAAGCCAAGGTGAGGATGAAGCCGGTCAGCGCCATCGAAATGACGATGGCCGTGAGGATCATCGCCTGGGCCAGCGGATCGGCGATCTGATCGCCGTAGGGGAGGGAGTTCCGGCCGTCGATAGGCGGCGAGCCCGCCTGGCCGCCCGCCATGAGCATGAAGAGGTTTGCGCCGTTGCCCAGCAGCAAGATGCCGAGCAGCATCTTGGTCATCGCGCGGTCGAGCAACAGGTAGACTCCGGTGCCGCAGAGCACGCCCGCAGCGAGCAGGAGCATGAGATTGGCATCCATTAGGCGTGTCCTTTCTCTGCCGTGGCAGCGGTTTCTTTTGCTTGTGTGCGGCGCGCCAGGGAGCGTGCGCGATCGCGGGCGCGTTGCTTACGCATCTCTTCTTCCTCATCGAGCTTCGCGCCCAAGGAGGACAGCACGTAGAGCGTGAGGCCAATGACGATGAGGTAGACGCCGGCGTCGAAAATCAGCGCGGACGGCAGCGACACATCACCGATGAGCGGTATGCCTACCTTCGTGTACCCAGAGGTCAGCGGCGGGTAGCCCAAGAGCATCGGGGTAATGACGGCGCTGAGGGAGAACAGCAGGCCCACCGCCATGGTGCGGCCGCCGTCGAGTGGCAGCGCCTCCTCGAGCTCATCGCGGCCGCCAGCCAGGTAGCGCAGGATCAGCGCGAGAGCGGCGACGAGGCCACCGGCAAAACCGCCGCCAGGGGCGTTGTGGCCACCGAAGAAGAAGTACAGGGACAGCACCATCATCGAGGGGAAGAGGATGCGGGTGCTCACGTCCACCATGAGCGAGCGGTTGAGCGCCTTTTCGGATTCCACGCCCGCGGCCAGCCAGCGGCGGCCGGTGACCTTCAAGGTCGGGCGGCGGGAGGCACGGGTGAAGCTCTGCGTGCGGAAAATCAGCGAGGCAATACCTGTTGCGGCAATGACGAGCACCGTGATCTCGCCGAAGGTATCCCACGCACGCAGGTCCACGAGCAGGACGTTGACCGTGTTGGCGCCGTGGCCGATCTCCTTGGCCAATTCCGGCATGTACTGCGAGATGGGCTCCTCGCGCCGAGCGTTGATGGCAAACATACCCACCACGGTGACGGCGAGGCCTACGCCTACCGCCAGCCAGGCGCGCAGGCGGCCGGTCTTGGGATCTTGCTTCCACTCGGTATTAGCCGGCATACGGCGCAGCACCAGCATGAAGAGCACCATGATGATGGTTTCCACGAGGAGCTGCGTCAGCGCCAAGTCCGGAGCGCCCTGCAGCGCAAAGATGAAGGACAAGGCGTAGCCGGTCACGCCCACCAGGATGACCCCGGAGAGGCGGTTATCCAGCACCGTGGCGGCCACGGCGGCGATGATGATGATCACCGCGGCGATGGCCTGCCAGGGGTTTTCGGCCACGATCATGCGCACGTTGGTGAGATCGCCGCGGATGAGCATGACGATGGGCAGCACCATGAGCGTGGCGAAGATGACCGTGAGGTTGTACTGCAGCGAGCCGCGCTGCGTGGAGGCGGTAATGCGCAGGGAGAGCTGGCGCAGGGAGTTGATAATGGCGTCGTAAGCATCGTCGGCAGAGCCCAATGCGGGGTAGGTGAATTGGGCCTTGGTGAGCGCCTGGCGCTGCCAGTGGAGGAGGGAACCCGCAGCGATAATGATCACGGAGAGCAGCAGCGGGATGGTCCAGCCATGCCACAGGGCGAGCTCGGAGGCGTCCTGCGCCCCAAAGGTGTTGTCCAAGTGCTGCGTGATGCCGTGGGAGAGCGGCAGCGGCAGCAGACCGAAGAAGATGGTGAGCAAGGTCAGTACCGTCGGCGGGATCCACAGGAAGGGGCCAATGTGGTGCATGTTTGCTACCGCCTCAGAGGGCTCGTCCTGGCCCTTGGAGGAGAAGGCTCCCCACAAGAAGCGCAGCGCGTAGGCCATCGTCAGCGCGGAACCGACGACGACGGTGACAAGCAGCATGTTGCGCGGCATGCCGACCAGAAGCTCCTCGCCCATGATGGCCTCGAGCGTGGCTTCCTTGGACACGAAGCCCAGCAGGGGCGGGATACCGGCCATGGACATCGCGGGGAGGATGGCCAGGACGTACAGCGCGGGATTCTTCTTGCCCAGGCCCGCAAGCTTGTCGATGTCCCTGGTTCCCGTCGAATGGTCGATAGCGCCGACGATCATGAAGAGCGCGGCCTTGAAGAGGGAGTGCGCGACGGTCAGCGCCAGTCCTGCCTGCATCGCCTCGCGGGAGCCAATGGCGATGATGGCGGTAATAAAGCCCAGCTGCGAGACGGTGCCGTAGGCCAGGATGAGCTTCAGGTCACGCTGCTTGAGCGCCATCCAGCCGCCGAGCAGCATGGTGAAAGCACCCAAGGGGAGGACCACGAGGTGCCAAGTGGGGATGTCATGCACCGAGGGGGCAAGGCGTGCGACGAGATAGATGCCGGCCTTCACCATGGCCGCGGAGTGCAGGTAGGCCGAGACCGGGGTCGGTGCGGCCATGGCACCGGGCAGCCAGAAGTGGGCTGGGGCGATGGCGGACTTGGAAAGCGCACCACAGAGAATGAGCACGATAGCCACGGTGAGGTAGGGCGTGTTGGCGAGGTCCTCGGTGGCGGCGATGCTGCTGAAAGACCACGCGCCGGTCTGGCGGCCGAGGAGCGTAATGCCCACCAGCATGGCGAGACCGCCCAGGACGGTGACCATGAGCGCCTGCTGCGCTGATCGACGCGACGAGGCTCGCTCGCCGTAATAGCTCACCAAGAGGAAAGACAGCAGGGAGGTGATTTCCCAGAAGACGTAGAGCAGCAGGAAATTATCGGAAATCACCAGGCCATACATGGCCGTGGCAAAGCCCACCATTTGGCTGCTGAAGAGGGCGAGGCGCCGCCGGGAGTGGTCGAAATAGCCCCAGCAATAGAGCAGGACCAGCGCGCCTACGCCCAAGATGATGAGGCTGAATAACGCGGAAAGCGCATCCATGCGGAAGCTGACATCGAGGTGCGCTGCTGGCATCCAGTTGAGGTCATAGGCCAGCTGGTTGCCGTCGCGCAGCGTGCCATCGGTCAGCCGTTGGAGCACCCAGAAGAACCCAACCGCGGGCACTATTGCCAAGAGGCCGAAGGCACGGCGGCCGAGATAGAAAATCAGGAAGGGAGCGGCGATGGTGGTTAGAACCAAGGCACAAAAGAGAGTGAGCACGAGGTTGCGGTGGCGTCCTTTCCTTGTCGGGGGACTGGGCTAAACCCACCGCACTGGCGGGCGTCTACTAGTGCTCACGATACAGTCTGAAATCCCAATTTTCACATTTTCATTTCATACAGTTATATATGCGTCTACTGTTGGCGTTCTTCCACGTCGCTAGCGGCTCAGGTTGGAGGGGTACTGCGCCGCCCGCCCGGGATACCTGGGCCACGGGGGGGGGCAGCGCTGCGGTGCGCTTAGACGAAGCGCTGCAGGAAGAGCGCCTCGGCGATGGCGATCTTTTCAATCTCGGTCGGGTCGACCGATTCGTTAGCAGAGTGGATGGTGCACTGCGGCTCCTCGACGCCGAAGAGTGCGATCTCCGCGTTTGGGTGCTTCTCCTGCAACTCCACGGTCAGCGGGATGGATCCGCCCATGCCCTGGGTGATGGTCTCCCCGCCGAAGGCCTCGCCGAGGCACTCGCCGAGCAGAGCCACCGCGGGCTTTGCCGGGTCGGTCTCGAATCCCAGGTTGGCCTCCAGGATGGTGACCTCGATGTGTGCGCCCCACGGGACGTGCTTCTTCAGGTGCTCGGCCACGGCCTCCGCGGTGGCGCGGGGATCCATGGTGGCGGGGGTGCGCAGGTTGATGTTGGCTTCTGCGGTGGCGGGCACGGCATTGACGGCCTCGGCCACCGGGGTGGAAGTAAAGCCGGTGATGGTCACTGCCGGGCGGGCCCAAATCATATCCGCGATAGCGGTGGCACCGGCCGGGTCCTGCGCGCCCATGACCTCGGTGCCCTCGAGCATTTGCGCGTCGGCGCGGAAGTTCTCCTCGCTGTAGGCGGTGTCCTGGCCCTCGGCCAGCGGCCAGGTGCCTTCGCAATCGACGCCGTCGATAGTCGTGCGGCCATACTCATCCGTCAGGGAATCCAGCGCGCGCATGAGCGCCTTGACGGCGTCGGGAGCCGCGCCGCCGAACTGGCCGGAGTGCACGGCCGAGTGGAGGGTGGAGACCTTGACGTTGATCTGCGAGCCGCCGCGCAGGGAGGTCGTCAGCGTCGGGACACCTACCTTGGCGTTGCCGGCATCGGCGATGAGAATCGCGTCGGCCGCGAAGAGCTCAGGGCGCTCCTCGATGAGTGCGGACAGGCCCTCGCCGCCGCGTTCCTCGGAGCCCTCAATAAGCACGGTGAGGTTGAGGTCGGTTCCACCGTTGGCGTCGAGCGCGCGCAGGGCTGCCAGGTGCATGGCGACGTTGCCCTTGCAGTCAGCCGCACCGCGGCCGTACCAGCGGCCATCGCGCTCAGTCAGGGTGAAGGGATCCGACTCCCACGCGTCGGGGTTTCCGGCAGGAACCACGTCGTAGTGCGAGTACAGCAGCACCGTCTTCGCGTCCTCCTTGCCGGGGCGCTTGGCGACGATCGCCGTGGAACCGTCAGCGGTAGTGATGGCCTCGGGGGTGAAGTTGGCGTCGACAAGCGCGGCGTGGACCCACTCCGCCGCCTTCGCGGTCTGGTCCTCTAGACCCGGCTCATTGTGGACGGAATTGAAGGAGACGAGCTCCTTGAGCTGGTTGAAAATAGTGTCGCGGTCATTGTTCACAAACTCAGAAATCTTGGTCATGCACTCCAACCTACTCGGATCCTCAACTCGGCCTACCGGCCGCTAGGTAGTAACATATGCACGGTTCTAGTCCATATTGTTTATAAGTTCTTTTTAGAAAGGACCTGACATGGCGTCTACCACCGCCGAAGGTTCCCAGTCCACGCTCCGCGAGCTCACGCTGCGCGGCATCATCATTGGTGGGCTCATCACTCTTATCTTTACCGCCGCCAACGTGTATCTGGGCCTCAAGGTGGGCCTGACGTTCGCTACGTCCATTCCCGCCGCCGTGATCTCCATGGCGGTGCTGCGCCGTTTTGCCGGGCACAACATCAAGGAAAACAACATCGTGCAGACCATCGCCTCTGCGGCCGGCACGTTGTCCGCGATCATCTTCGTGCTCCCGGGCTTGGTCATGGTGGGCTACTGGCAGGGCTTTTCCTTTATCGATACCGCCGCGGTCTGCGCCATCGGCGGTGTGCTCGGCGTGATGTACTCCATTCCGCTGCGCCGTGCGCTGGTGACGGGCTCGGACCTGCCCTATCCGGAAGGCGTGGCCGCGGCGGAGGTCCTCAAGGTGGGCGATAGCACCGGTGAGGAGGGCGAGGCCGCCCACGAAGAGAACACGAAGGGCCTGCACGTCATCCTCTTTGGCGGCATCCTTTCTGCCGTCATGGCACTGCTGGCGGCTATGAAGGCAGCCGCCTCCGAGGTGGCCACCTACTTCAAGCTGGGCCCTGGCGCGACGACGCTGGGTAGCTCCCTCTCGCTGGCGCTGGTCGGCGTGGGCCACCTCGTGGGCTTGGCCGTGGGTATTGCCATGCTCGTCGGCGTGGTCATCTCCTACCTCATCCTGCTGCCCATCCTCACCGGTGGTGAGGGGCTGGGTGATCCGGCCACGCTCATGGACACTGTTGATTCCGTCTTCTCCGGCCGGATTCGCTTCATCGGCGTGGGCACCATGGCTATCGCCGCGATCTGGACGCTGATCAAGATCACCGGTCCGATTGCCAAGGGCATGGCTGAGTCCTTCGCCTCCTCCCGTGACCGCAAGGGCGGCCAGCAGGTAGCGGTGGAGGAGCGCGATATTCCGGCGCCCTATGTCATTGGCACCATCCTGGTCCTGATGATTCCGATTGGTCTGCTGCTGTGGAACTTCGTGCGCGGCACCGATATCCACGACCACATGGCCGTCCTCATCACGGTCTCCGTACTCTTCACCTTGCTCGTGGGCCTGATCATCGCGTCGGTGTGTGGCTACATGGCTGGCCTCATCGGTGCCTCCAACTCGCCGATTTCCTCCATCGGCATCATCGCGGTCATCGCCGCCGCGCTGATCATTGCCGCCGTGACCCGCGGGACGGACGCGGAGCCGCTGTCGCTGGTGGCCTACACGCTGTTTACTGCGGCCATTGTTTTCGGTATCGCGACTATTTCCAATGACAACCTGCAGGACCTCAAGACCGGTCAGCTGGTCGGCGCGACGCCGTGGAAACAGCAGGTAGCGCTCATCATCGGTGTCCTCTTCGGCTCCCTGGTGATTCCGCCGATTCTGCAGGTCATGCTCACCGGCTTTGGTTTCCAGGGCATGGAGGGCGCCGGTGAGGACGCGCTGGCTGCCCCGCAGGCTGCTCTGATGTCCTCGGTGGCATCTGGCATTTTTGATAACTCGCTGCCGTGGGATCTCATCGGTCTGGGCGCGGCGATTGGTGCCGTCATCATCATCGTGGACGAGTGCCTGCGCCACTTCACCGACAAGTACTCCCTGTCCCCGCTGGCCGTGGGCATGGGCATGTACCTGCCGGCAGCCATCACCATTGTGGTGCCGATCGGTGCGTTCTTGGGCTACTTCTACAACCGGTGGGCGGCCCGCCAGTCCAAGCCGGACTTTGCCAAGCGCATGGGCACGCTGTTGGCCACTGGCCTCATCGTGGGTGAGTCGCTCTTCGGCGTGGTCAATGCGGGCATCATCGCGGCGTCGGGCGGCGATTCCCCGCTGGAGATCTTCGAGGGCGGCACGGCAGCCAAGTTCGTGGGCGTCATCCTCTTCGTTGCCGGCATTGCCGCGGCGTATAAGTGGACGGCGAAGAAGGCTGCGTCCTAAGAGCGACAGGGACTTCGTTGTGACGGGCGGTTCGATCTAGCGGGCAGTTTACTTTGATGGGCGGTGCTTTCGCACCGCCCGTTCGCTTATAGCGTTCGTGTTGAATCTTGCAGTCGGTAGGTCTGAGTGCCAGAATGGTCGCTAGCACTTCCACATGGCAAGTGCCAGAAATGAATCAAAATCATCTATGTGGTTGGGGCTGGAGAACACTCGCCAGCCGTGCCGTCGCGGGCGTCCGTCATAGATCCAGACGTGAGTGTCGTCCTCAACAAAGCTTAAGGAGCACAAACACATGGCAAAGATCATTGCCTTCGATGAAGAGGCACGTCGCGGCCTCGAGCGTGGTCTCAACACGCTTGCCGACGCCGTCAAGGTCACCCTCGGCCCCAAGGGCCGCAACGTCGTCCTGGAGAAGTCCTGGGGCGCCCCGACCATTACCAACGACGGTGTCTCCATCGCGCGCGAGATCGAGCTCGAGGACCCGTACGAGAAGATCGGCGCAGAGCTGGTCAAGGAAGTAGCTAAGAAGACTGACGACGTTGCCGGTGACGGCACCACCACCGCTACCGTTCTGGCACAGGCACTCGTGCGTGAGGGCCTGCGCAACGTAGCCGCTGGTTCCAACCCGATGGGCATCAAGCGCGGCATTGAGGCCGCCACCAAGAAGGTTGTTGACTCCCTGCTCTCCTCTGCAAAGGAAGTAGAGACCCAGGAAGAGATCGCCACCACCGCTGGTATTTCTGCCGCTGACCCGGCAATCGGCGAGAAGATCGCCGAGGCTATGTACACCGTGGGCAACGGCTCCGTAAACAAGGACTCCGTTATTACCGTTGAGGAGTCCAACACCTTCGGCGTTGACCTTGAGGTCACCGAAGGCATGCGCTTCGACAAGGGCTACATCTCTGGCTACTTCGCTACCGACATGGAGCGCCAGGAGGCTGTCCTCGAGGATCCGTACATCCTGCTGGTTTCCTCCAAGGTCTCCAACATCAAGGACCTCGTTCCGCTGCTGGAGAAGGTCATGCAGACCGGCAAGCCGCTGCTGATTATCGCTGAGGATGTTGAGGGCGAGGCCCTGTCCACCCTCGTGGTCAACAAGATCCGCGGCACCTTCAAGTCCGTTGCCGTGAAGGCTCCGGGCTTCGGCGACCGCCGCAAGGCCACCCTGCAGGACATGGCTATCCTCACCGGCGGCCAGGTCATCTCCGAGGAGGTCGGCCTGTCCCTGGAGACCGCTGAGATCGAGTACCTCGGCCAGGCACGCAAGGTTGTCGTGACCAAGGACGAGACCACCATCGTTCAGGGCGCTGGCTCCCAGGAGCAGATCGACGGCCGCATCAAGCAGATCCGCGCCGAGATCGAGAACTCCGATTCTGATTACGACCGCGAGAAGCTGCAGGAGCGCTTGGCCAAGCTGGCCGGCGGCGTGGCAGTCCTCAAGGTCGGTGCCGCTACGGAGGTTGAGCTCAAGGAGCGCAAGCACCGCATCGAGGACGCCGTGCGCAACGCTAAGGCAGCCGTCGAAGAGGGCATCGTCGCCGGCGGTGGCGTGGCCCTGCTGCAGGCAGCTGATGTCCTGGATTCCCTCTCTGACCTCACCGGTGACGAGGCAACCGGCGTCAAGATCGTCCGTGAGGCACTGTCTGCTCCGCTGAAGCAGATTGCTCAGAACGCTGGCCTGGAGCCGGGCGTTGTTGCGGACAAGGTTGCGTCCCTGCCGGCTGGTCAGGGCCTTAACGCTGCTACTGGCGAGTACGTGGACCTCATGGCCGCTGGCATCAATGACCCGGTCAAGGTCACCCGTTCCGCACTGCAGAACGCTGCGTCCATCGCGGCCCTGTTCCTGACCACCGAGGCAGTTGTGGCTGATAAGCCGGAGCCGGCCGGTGCAGGCGCTGGCATGCCGGACCCCGACGCAATGGGCGGCATGGGCTTCTAATGCTTAGCTCCCCGGACTGAGGCGTCTCGTCGCCGCAGCCCGTAGCAAAACGAACGCTCCCCACGGTCAACCGTGGGGAGCGTTCTCTGTTCTGAGTCCTTTTGGTGTCCTTATCTCACCCCGGATGGGGGTAGACGAGCATGTTCTTGCGGAAAATATCTCGCGCTTTTACTTTGTTTGTCAGGCCTATGAATCGCTAGTGAAGCGGCTAGCGTTACGTTCTGCAGAAAATTTCTTGTCGCCTCGCGCCTGATGCTGTTTATTTCCGCAGTTAGGGGCGTTGTTGCTGGTTAGGTTAAGGTCGGGTGAATAAATAACGCTCGTTGCATGCTTGATCCGCAATAATCTTCACCCGAAAAATTAACTAGCCTAAACGCTTGCAAAGTCGGGGAGGTGTGCCAAAATAGTTTCCTGTGACGCCCGTTGAGGGTGTCTGCAAAACCGCAAACCCCCTCCGGGCACTTCTGAGTCCGGACTTCACAAAAGGAGACCATAATGGATCTTTCTTTCGTTGCTGATCAGCTGGGCAACTTCGCTGACTTCGCTTCCGGCATCAAGAACCTCTTCCAGGGCTTCGCTAAGGCTTTCGACATCATCGCTGGTGCTGCTACCGCTGACTCCGTTGAGGTAACCCCGGACACCTCCAAGCTGGACGCCCTGTCCTCCACGAAGTAATCTTGTGCCCTTCTGAAGGGCGCACTTAATACACACACTTTCAATCCCAAGGAGATTTTAAAATGGAAACCCTGTCTTCCACCGGCATCTTCGGCCTCATCCTGCCGCTTCTCTACGCTCTGGGCGACGCTGCTTCCGGCGCCAAGAAGCTGATCGGCCTGCTCTAAGCAGCACGCTGTTCACGCAGAACTAAGCGTTAACCCCGCTGTCCCACTTTGGGCAGCGGGGTTTCTCATTTCCAGAACCCTTGGGCTAGCGCAGTGCCGCGGTACGTTTTCGCAAACATGCCCTTGGGATCATGCGCTTTCCGGACCTTGCATGCGAAAACGTACCATCGCGTAAGCGGGGCGGGTACGGATCGATCATTTAAGGCCCCCGATCTTCGAGTTTTGGGGGCACTATTTGTGAGAAACGTACATTCTGGGCTGCTGCTGACGCCCGTTTGCCACTACGGGGGTAAATTGGGCGGCGGCAACCAGTTTTATCGCGCCGGATGCCTGTTTCATAGATAGAATTATTGGCATGGCTGACATTAAAGACGACGAACTCCCCGAGATCGACCTTGCGCAGACCGACGGCTACGTCGTCGATGACTCCGATGAAGACGATCCCACGCTCATCATGCCGGATGGCTCGCCGGTTGAGACCTGGCGCGAGAACTACCCATACGAAGAGCGCATGACGCGCGATGAGTACGAGTCCATCAAGCGCTCCCTGCAGATCGAGCTGCTGAAGTGGCAGAACTGGACCAAGGAAACCGGCCAGCGCCACATCATCCTCTTTGAGGGCCGCGATGCCGCAGGTAAGGGCGGCACCATCAAGCGTTTCAACGAGCACCTCAACCCGCGTGGTGCCCGCACCGTAGCGCTGGAGAAGCCGTCCCCGCGCGAATCCACGTCGTGGTACTTCCAGCGCTATATTCAGCACTTCCCGTGCGGCGGTGAAATCGTCTTCTTTGACCGCTCCTGGTACAACCGCTCCGGCGTGGAGCGCGTCATGGGCTTCTGTACGGAATCCCAGCACGCAGAGTTCCTGCGCGAGGTTCCGATGCTGGAGAACATGATTCTCGGCTCCGGCATTTCGCTGACTAAGCTGTGGTTCTCCGTGACCCGCAAGGAGCAGCGCACCCGCTTCGCCATCCGCCAGATCGACCCGGTTCGTCAGTGGAAGCTTTCGCCCATGGACTTGGCCTCTCTGGATAAGTGGGATGATTACACCCGCGCCAAAGAGGAGCAGTTCCGTTACACCGATACTGAAGAGTCTCCGTGGATCACCATCAAGTCCAACGACAAGAAGCGCGCCCGCATTAACGCGATGCGCTACGTGCTCTCCAAGTTTGAGTACACCAACAAGGACCACGAGCTCGTTGACCAGGTGGATGACAAGATCGTCAAGCGTGGTCGCGACCAGATCGGTGACTAGTCACCACGCACGGGCCGCTCATTAGCGGCTCGCGAATTTGCACCAGGCATAAAGAGAAGAGGCGGCAGGAAATCCTGCCGCCTCCTTTCTTTGCCTACCTAGTGTTTCCAGGGCTCAATCGGGTTGCCCTGCCACTCGGAGTTGCTCGGGACTTGGTCGCCGCGCATGACCAGCGAGCCGGGGCCGACGGTTGCCACGCTGCCGATGACCGAGGCAGGCAGCGCCACCGAATGCGAGCCCAGGGTGGCGCCGGCCTTGATGGTGACGGTATCCAGGCTCATGACGCGGTCCTGGAAGAGGTGCGTTTGCACCACGGTGCCGGGGCCAACGGACGCGCCTTCGCCCACGAAGCACAAGTCCGTCTCCGGGAACCAATAAGAATCAATCCACGCGCCGCGGCCAATCGTCACGCCCAGCGCGCGCAGGCCCTGGTTGATTTCACCCATGCCATAGGTGTGGGTGAAGAACCACGGGGCGGCAACCGCCTCCACGAAGGTGTCCTGCAGCTCGTTGAGCCACACGAAGGCGGACCACAGCGGGTGGTCGCCGGCGGTCTGCGTGCCCACGCAGATCCACTTGACCGCCACGGTGATCGCCATCGCGATGGCGCCCGCCACCATGAGGATGACACCGCCGAGGGCCCAGGCGGCGGCGATGCTGAGGGCGTCGGCAAGCGCGTAGAGCGTTGCCAACGTGCCCGCCAGCAGCATGGCCGAGGCCATCGGCGCCAGCAGGCGCATTGTCTCAATCGCACCACGCGCGGCCTTGACCCCAAAGCCCGGGTTGTAGGTGAGGGACTCGCCCTCCACACCGTCCACGTGGGCCTCCACGCGGCGCATGCGCTCCGGCGGGGAACCCCACCAGTTGGCACCGGACTTGGTCTTCTTCGGCGTCGAGGACAGCACAGCCACCAGCGAGTTCTTCGACAGCTTGCGGCCCGGACCGGTGATTCCGGAGTTGCCCACGAAGGACCGCTTGCCCACCTTGGTCTCACCCGTAAGCATCCAGCCGCCGCCGAGCTCATAGCCGCCGATCATGGTGTCATCCGCCAAGAATGCGCCGTCCTTGACCTCAGTGAGCTTGGGCACCATAACGGCCGTGGAAATCTCCACGTTCTTGCCAATTGTGGCGCCCAGGGAGCGCAGCCAGGCCGGGGTGATCTGGGAAGCATAAATGGGGAAGAGCTGCGTGCGGGCATCATCCATGAGGCGCTCGATGGCCCACAGGCGCCAGCCCTTGGCGGAGCGCACCGGTGCCACACCGGGCTTGATACCCAGCGAGAGGATGCGCACGCCCAGCCAGGTTTGCAGCATGAAGGTGGCAAACGCCGCCAGGGCACCGAGCGGAGCGAAGAAGATAGATCCGACGTAAGGGGAACCATCGGTCACCGCGATGAGCCCCACGACGACAGCAGCGCCCACGGCCAGCGCCACGATGGGCTGGAAGGCCAGCAAGATAGAGGTAGCGCCGTAGATGGCTACCCACCACGGGCGGCGCTTCGGGGCATGCGACGGGAAGCGGTGCTTGGAGCGGCCCACCTTCTTGGCAGGCGAGCCGGACCAGCGCTGGCCGTCCTTGATCTTCTTGCGCCCAGTGACGGTGGAGCCAGCCTCGACGTGGGCATCCTTGCCCACAACGGTTCCTGGGAGCAGCGTCGAGCGCGCGCCCACGCGAGCGCCTTCCTTGACCTCAATGGCGCCGACGTGCAGGATATCGCCGTCGAGCCAGTAGCCGGAGAGATCGACCTCGGGCTCAATCGCGGCGTGCTTGCCCAAGGTCAGCAGACCCGTCACAGGCGGCAGCGAGTGCAGGTCCACTCCGCGGCCCATCTTCACTCCCAGCGCGCGGGCATAGTTGTTGACCCACGTAGCGCCCGCGATCGAGCGCGAACCAGAAGCATCCGCCCAGCGCTCCGCTGCCCAAATGCGCAGGTGCGTGGAGCCGCCGCGCGGGTACTCGCCGGGCTTAATGCCGGCGGTGATCAGCCGCGCGCCGAAACCACCGATGGGGATGCGGCCGATGGGGGTGACAAAGATGACGAGGAGAAGGATGACCAGCCACCACGGGGTGGTCATGGCCCACTCCACGCCCAGCAGGTTCGCCAGGTTGGAGCCCAGTAGCAGCCAGGCCAGCCACGTCGTGGCAGCCAGCGTCATAACGGGGATTTGGATGAGCGTCTGGGCCACGCGTGTACCAGCGCCGACGGGCTTGACCTCGCGGGCAGGCCCGGCGTCTTCGACGGACTCGGCACCAGCAAGCTGCTCTGCCAGCGAACCCAGACGCGGGTGGTCGTAGAGGTCGCGCACGGCCACGGTGGGGAAGCGCTCGCGGATGCGGCCGACCAAGGTCGCCGCGGCCAGCGAGGTGCCGCCGAGAGAGAAGAAGTCTGCGTTGACGTCCTCCACGGAAACACCCAGGGTGTCCACCCACAGCTCCGCCAGCCACTGCTCGGTGGGGTTGAGGCCGTCTGCCTCCACGCCCACTCCCGGCAGCGGCCACGGCAGGGCTTTCTTATCCACCTTGCCGGAGGTTCGAATCGGCAGCTCATCCATGACGCAGATGCGCGGGACGAGCGCTGCCGGCATGGTCTCCGCTAGGCGGGCGTGTGCCGCTTCGTGGTCGAACCCGGCATCCGGGTCATCCAGGGAGACGTAGCCGACGAGCACGGACTCGCCGCCCGGCGTCTTCTGCACGGCCACGGCGGAGTTGTACACGTTCGGGAGCGCGGCGACGTTGGCCTCTACCTCACCGAGCTCGATGCGGCGGCCACCAATCTTGACCTGGTCATCGACGCGGCCCACAAAATACAGGCCGTCCTCTTCCAGGCGCACGTGGTCGCCGGTGCGGTAGGCGCGCTCCCAACCCAGGGACTCCAGCGGCGCGTACTTCTCCGCGTCCTTCACCGGGTCCAGGTAGGCAGCCAGGCCCACGCCACCGATGACGAGCTCGCCCACCTCACCGATGTTCACGGGGACGCCGTGCTTATCGACGACCACCAGATCCCAACCCTTCAGCGGCAACCCAATCGATACGGGCCTGCCCGGCAGCATGCGCTGCGCGCAGGCCACGACGGTGGCCTCGGTGGGACCGTAGGTATTCCACATCTCGCGGTCCTCGGTGGCCAGGCGGTCCGTGAGCTCCTGGGAGCAGGCCTCGCCGCCGACGATGAGAAGGCGGATGTTGTCCAGGGCCTCGGCGGGCCAGAGGCCGGCCAAGGTCGGCACGGTAGAGACCACCGTGATGTCGCGGCGGATGAGCCAGGGGCCTAAGTCCATGCCGGAGCGCACCAGGGAGCGCGGGGCCGGGACCAGGCAGGCGCCGTGGCCCCAGGCCAGCCACATTTCCTCGCAGGAGGCGTCGAAGGCCACGGACAGGCCGGCTAGGACGCGGTCGTCCGGGCCGAGGGGGCCGTGCGGGCTATCCGCCAAAAAGAGGGCAGCTTCGGCGTCCACGAAGGCGGCCGCGGAACGGTGGCTCACGGCCACGCCTTTGGGCTTGCCCGTCGATCCGGAGGTGAAGATGATCCACGCGGTGTCTTCGGGGCGTGGCTCGTCGAAAAGCGCGCCGTCTCCACCGCCCTTGTCATCGGACGTGCGCCGCGCCTCGCGCAGCATGCGGAAGCCCTCATCGGTGAAGACACCGTCGATGTCGGCTTCGCCGAAGACCATCTCGGCGCGCTCATCGGGGTCGTCGGCGTCGACCGGCACGTAGGCCGCGCCGGCGGCGAGCGTGGCCAGGATGGCCAGGTAGAGCTCGCGCTTGCCGGAGGTCATGCGGATGCCGATGCGGTCTCCGCGACGCACGCCGCTGGCGTGGAGCTCGGTGGCCCATGCGGAGACGTCGGCAAGCAGCTCGGCGTAGGTGAGGATTTCACCGTCGTCGAGGGCCGCGGCCTCGGGGTAGTGCTCAGCGGTGGTCTTAACGATGTCCCACAGGGTGCGCGCGGGAGCGGCCTCGTCGCCGAGGAGGTAGTGTTCAGGGACCTCGGGCATCGCTGGGGTCTCGGGCTCATCGGTGCGGAGGGCGTGGCGGCCCCCGGTACTAGGAAGGTTTTCGGGCTCTGTCATTTAAGCATCACCGCTTTCGGTATCAGCGGGTGCGTCCGCCGCGATGATGGCGGCGGCCAGCTTGCGCAGATGCTTGAGCTGCTTGTTGGTGGATTCGTCGAGGGCTTCGTCCTCGGCCTTCGACACCAGGACGGCAAGCTCCTTGTGGGCTTTCACGCCCTTCTTGGTGGAGGCAATGATTTGGCGGCGGCGATCTTTGGCATCGCGCTCGCGCTTGACCCAGCTGCGGGACTCCAGGGAATCGAGCAGGCGCACCATGTCGGAGGCGTCGATGGCCAAGGTCTCCGACAGTGCGGACTGGGAGGACGCGGTCTCCGCAACGAGGCAGGTGAGCACCCAGTACTCGCGCAGGGTGGTTTGCTGCGTTTGCAGCGCGGCCTCGACGCCTTCGCGGGTGCGGCGGCGGAGGCGCTCCAGCTGGAAGGAGGGGGACTCCAAGAGCGCGGTCGGAATGGATACAGAATTCAATGAAGGCATGCCGACGATACTACGCGCCTAAGGTGGCAAACTTAAATCATGGGTTGTGGCCCATTAGTTTCAGGCTGAGGCTAGCTTCTGCACGATGAGTGTGTTGAGAGAAACGCCTTCCCGTTCTGCTTCGATGGTTAGGTCTCGGTGAAGTGACTGAGGTATGCGGAGGTTGAACTTCCCCGAAAAGCTTCGCTGCCCGAATGGTTCCGGGATGCGTTCATTGTTGCGTTGCATATCTTCTAGAGTTTCTTCGACGACGCTGCGCAACTCGGCTTCTGCGGTGGCCGCAGTGGCGTCGAGCCATGAGAGGGAGGGGAACTCTAGGACTGTGGCAACGAATTCTCCATCTTCTTCGGACCAAGCGGTTTGGTAGGTGTATTTGTCTGCGAGGTTCATGATCTGCTCCTAGAAATGGAAGTCGCACACAAGTTGCAGCTCTGAGAAGCGGACGTTTGTCCGTGAAGTCCGCATCTTAATGAGGATCTTTTCTATCTTGGGAGCCACACCTGTATGGTACCGCAAATGGTACCACTAGTGGTTTGGGTAAACCATAGGGCAGCCTTGTGCTTTCCAACCATCCGTGCCGCCCTCGACGTTGATGACGTCCCAGCCCTTGGCGTGCTCCAAGTACTGGCAGACCTGCATGCTGCGCCCGCCTGCATGGCAGATGACGTAGATATCGCGGTCCGGGTCAATCTCGTCGAGACGCTCGACTAGGTCTCCCATCGGGATGTGCGTGGCGCCCTGGGCGTGCTCGGTGTTCCACTCGTGGTCCTCGCGGACGTCGATGAGCTGGGCGTTCTCGGGTACTTCGGTGGGTTGTACGTTCTGCATGCGCACCAGCTTACGCGGGTGCGGTGGTGAGGCTGGTGGGGCACTGTAGTGTGAACAGCAGGGGTGGGGGCTTGCAATCGGAGGGGATTCTCATGGACAAGATTGTCGGTCGCGCGGGTCCATCGGCGGCGGCTAAAGGTGAGGCAACAAAAATCACCCGTGGGCTGTATCTACCACGGGAACCAACTGCTTACGAGCTAGCACAAGTGCTCAGCCGGCATTGGCCAGACAGTGCGTTGGACGGGTATTCCGCGGCGATGGTGCTTCTTGAGCGGAAACCTGAGTTTCCACTGCAGCTCATTCGTGAAAAAGGGCTGGAGGATACGCGCTTCTATGTCGCTCGCCGCGCTCGACCAAAGGGGGTATTCCCTTATGACGGGATTAACGTGTGCAATCCACTACAGGCGGTGGAGGCGATGGAGGAAAAGCACGCGGTGGTGTTCTTAGAAACGTTTCTGTCTGGTAGGGACGCGGAAAAGCGGCTGAAACTGCTCTCCATGGACTTTCGAAGGTTCCCGCAGCACACTCGGCGGGTGTTAGAGAAAGCAGTCATCGGTGCCGATAGTGTGCCCGAGCGGGCTCTTACCCGGGCTTTGGAGCCCTTCTTTAAGGTGCGCAACAATGCGAAAATTGGGCCCTACCGGTGGGATCTCCTTCTAGAGGAATACAAGATTGCCATCGAGGTCGACGGCTACGCCTATCACCGAGGGGAAAACCGCCGCCAGTTCGAGCTCGACCGCCAAAAACTGAATGACGCCGTACATCGCGGCTACACGCCCCTCCACTTCACCGCGACCACGATTGAGCACCACCTCGATAAGGTGGTGGAACAAGTGCGTGGGGTGGCAAAAGGAACGAAGCGGTATCTGGACCCGCCGTGGATGTGGCACCGGTTCTTTGTGTGAGGTGTTAAGCGGACGATTGATGCCGTTCACGGTAGATAAGGGGTGAAAAATCACGAAAATCTGGGCCTTATTTACCGTGAATGTAGGTAGTGAGGCATGAACGTAGGGCGGCATGATCGTAGAAACGTCGCGTGAACGTGGCGCTGGCTTTAGCGGTGCGCTGAGAGGTACTCCAGAATGGCTTTCACGCGGCGGTTGTCTTCGCTGGGGTCCAAGCGCAGCTTGGTGAAGATGTTGGAGACGTGCTTGGCCACCGCGGCGGAAGACAAGACGAGATCCGTGGCGATGTCCTTGTTGGATTTGCCGCGGGACATCAACTCAAGGACCTCGCGCTCGCGCGGGGTGAGCTCGCCCAGGCCGCTGCGCCCAGAGCTCATGAGAGCCTGCGCCACGGTGGGGTCGATGACGGTGCCGCCCTGGGCCACCACGTCCAGGCTCGAGAGGAAGTCCCGCACCTCGGAGACGCGGTCCTTCAACAGGTAGCCGGTGCCGGCATCGGGGGAATCGAAGAGCTCCACCGCGTATGCGGGGGCCACATACTGAGAGAGCACCATAACGGGCAGACCCGGGTATGCGTTTCTTAAGTTCACGGCGGCCTTCAAACCGTCGTCGCCCATGCCTGGCGGCATGCGCACATCTGTGATGACGATGTCCGGAAGCTCGTCGCGGAGTGTATCCACCACGGCCTCGAGCGAAGGGGCAGAGTCCGCCTGGCCCACAATTGAATGCCCGCGGCGCTCCAGAAGGCCGGCGAGGCCCTCGCGCAGAATGGCGGAATCATCCGCCACCACAATTCTCAAACTCATTTCTTTAAACTCCTGACTGTCCGCGATTGAGAAGAAGAGGTATCGAGGCTGCTACCCGGGTCGGCCCGCCCGGGGGAGAAGATAAAGTCATCTCCCCGCCAAAAGCGGCGAGGCGCTCGGCCATCCCCGCCAAGCCGTGGCCCGGCATCACCTGCGCGCCGCCGGGGCCCTCATCCACCACCGCAATCTTCAAGGAGGCATCTGCGGTCACCAAAACAGAAACCGGGGCACCCGGTGCGTACTTCGCCGCGTTGGTCAACGCCTCCGCACCGAAGAAATAGCCGCAGGCCAGCACGGAGGCGGAGAGCTCCGGCAGCGGATGCGGGGCGAAGACGCTGACGTGGGGGCCATGGGAAGAGGAGACGTCGGCAAGCGCGGCCACCAAACCGTGGTCCTGCAGGACCTGTGGGTGGATGCCGTGCACCGTGGCGCGCAGGGAGTGCAGGCCGCGGTCCACGTCCTGCTTGGCAGCGGTGAGAAGCTCGGCGAGGTCAGAGGGGGCGTCGAGAAGAGCCTCCCCCAACTTCATGCTCGCGGCCACGAGGTATTGCTGCGCGCCGTCGTGCAAATCGCGCTCGATGCGGGCGCGCTCCACCTCGTAGGCATCCGCGATGGCGCGGCGCGAGGCCGTGAGCTGCGCAATCTTCTGTGCTTGCTGTTGCTCATGGTTGGTGGGCTGGGGCTTTCTTCGGAACACAGGCCCAGCATAGTGGCCCGCCCCTGCGGAAGGGGTAGTGCTGGCACTACCTTAAAGAGCAACGCTAGGACTGTTCTTTAAGAGGGCCCGAGACGGTGAAATGAGAGACATGGCACAGACACTTTCCCTGACAGACATCACCAAGGATTTCGGCGGCGGCCCGGTGCTCGCCGGAATCTCCCTCGACGTTGAACCGGGCGAGCTCGTGGCCGTCATGGGACCGTCTGGTTCCGGCAAGTCCACGCTGCTGCACTGCATGTCCGGCGTGCTGACCCCCACGCACGGCAGCGTGCGCTACGGGGATGAGGAGCTCTCCGCGCTTGGCGACGGCCCCCGCTCCCGCCTCCGCCTGCGCAACTTCGGCTTCGTCTTCCAGGACGGCCAGTTGCTGCCGGAGCTGAGCAACGTGGACAACGTAGCGCTTCCCGCGATGCTCAACGGGGTCTCGCGCGGTGCTGCGCGCAAGCGCGCGATGCAGCTGCTGGACCAGCTGGGATTGGGCGGTTTGGCGGAGCGTCGCCCGGCGCAGGTCTCCGGCGGCCAGGCGCAGCGCGTGACCATTGCGCGTGCGCTGGTGGCGAACCCGGGTGTGGTCTTCGCCGACGAGCCCACCGGTGCGCTGGATCAGTCCACCGGTCACGAGGTCATGCAGATGCTGACTACCATCGTGCGCCAGTCCGGTGCCAGCCTGGTCATGGTCACGCACGACCCGAAGGTGGCCGACTGGATGCAGCGCCGCGTGGAGATTCGCGATGGCATCATCCACGACGACCGCCGCCTCGAGGTGATCCGATGAACACCGCGACTTTAGTCTTTGACCTGCAGCGCGAATCGATTCGCGCGCGCTCCGGAACGGGTATCGTTTCTTTGCTGGCGATTGTGAGCCTGACCATCGGTTCCGCCATCGCCTTCCTGGTTGCGGGCGGTACCTGGATGTTCTGGGAGCGCGCTCAGCACGTCGAGGAGGCCGCGCCCGCTCTGCAGGAGGCTTTCGGCGACGAGATGGAGGCCTTCCTCTACCCGTGGTTTGCCCTGGCCCTGCTGGCCTGCGCCTTCATTCTTCCGGCGCTGTTTAACCTCACTGCCCAAGCCGCCGTCCTCGGCGCCTCCGGCCGGGAGCAGCGCTTGGCCACCCTGCGCCTGTTGGGATTGAGCTCCCGCCAGGTGGAGCGCATGGCCATCGTGGAGACCGGCCTGCAAGCCATCCTCGGCATCGTGCTCGGCGGGCTTATCAGCCTGCTCGTCGCGCCGGTCTTTACGCAGGTGGATTTCCAGATGCGTTCTATTGCTGTATCCGAGATTCTCCTCCCGTGGTGGGGTTATCTGGCCGTGGCCGGTGTGCTCTTTGTGTTGGCCATCGGTGCGGCACTCGTCGGCATGCAGCGCGTGCGCGTGAGCCCCCTGGGTGTGGCCAAGCGCCAGATGCCCGCGGCCTATCGCTGGTGGCGCGTCATCGTCTTCCTCATCATCGCGGGTATCGGTGGTGTGTTGCTCTCCGGGAAGGCGGGACCGCCGACCGCCATGGTCATCGTGGTCATGTTTGGCATGGTGATGAGCATCAACCTCATTTCCCCTTTTATCTTGCAGCTCGGCGCACACATCATGTCTCTCTTTCCTGGCACCGCGCACTTCGTGGCCTGCCAGCGAGTGGCGGGCAATGCGCGCCCGGCGTGGAAGCGGAGTGCGGCCATCGCGTTCTTCGGCTACTTGGCGGGCTTCCTCGTTGCGGCGCCCCTAGGCTCTGATGCCTTGGCCATGGTTCTCAAAGAGGACCCGGGGATGAACGTGGTGTTTAAGGACATCTCCACCGGCGTCTTATTAACCCTCATCTTCGGCTTCACGCTGACCACCATGTCCATCATTCTGGGGCAGGTCTCCGGCATCTTCGAAGACAAGGAACTCATCCGCTCTCTGGATCTCATGGGTGTGCCGCGCGGTTTCCAGTTCCGCTCCGGTGCCCTGACCATCATGGGGCCTGTGGTGGGATTGAGCTTCTTCGGCTTCCTTTTCGGCGGTGGGATCGCCTCACTGATGTTCTTCTCCAGTGTCGAGCAAAGCGATGTCGACGTTCTTGGCCGTCTGCTCATGGCCTTCGGTTTCTTGGCCATAGGCTGGCTGGTCACGCTGCTTGCCATTGTCCTTGTTGAACCCCTGCGCGGCTACGTGCTGCGGACTGGAGGTCGAAAAGAATGAAAACGGTACTGAAAATCTTCGGCGGACTCTTTCTCGTTGCTCTTGTTGCTGTGGCCGCGGCCGTGTATTTCTTCGGCCCCTCCTATGGCGGGGCGCTGCTGGGCAAGCCCTACTTCCTCTTCAATGCCAGCGAGAAGCGCATCAACACTGCGATGGTGGATACTGCCGCGATCTCCGGAATCTATGGCGAGAGCGAAGAATTCCAGCGCGCCCGCGAGGCCTTCAAAGCGGACCCCACGAACGCTGAGCTCCTCGATGCCGCCATCAACGCTGCCGGTGGCAAGCACTCCAAAGTCTTTAGCACCGAAAAGGAAAAGGCCGCCGAAAGCGCTGAGCCTTCGGTTGACTTCAACGATGGCGTCTTGCGCGCTACCGTGCCCTCCATCGGCCGCCACGATGACGGCCAAGCCTACGCCGACACTTTGGCCCACGGTCTGACCTCTCACCCGGAGGCCTGTGCTGCCGTGGTGGATCTGCGCGGCAATGACGGCGGGGACATGGGCCCGATGTACGCGGGCTTAAGCCCCCTTCTGCCGGATGGCACCGCCCTCTCCTTCGTCAGCCGAATGACTACTTCTGACGTGGTCATCGACGGTAATTCCGTTACCGGCGGTGGCACGCCCACCACCACGTCGGGCGGCAAGCTGAACATTCCCGTCGCCGTGCTCACCGACGACGAGACCGCCTCCTCCGCCGAAGCCACCCTCCTGGCCTTCCGCGGGCTGGACAACACACGGACCTTTGGCAAGCCGACCGCCGGCTACGCCTCCGCCAACGTGGTCCTGGACTATCCGGACGGCCGCTCGCTCATGCTCACCACGGCCAAGGACAAGGCGCGCACGGGCGAGGAGTTCGCCGAGGATCCCATCGCTCCCGATGCACCCGAATCCGAGCTCGACGGCTGGCTCGCCTCCCACTGCGGCTCCTAAGTGTGGTGCGGCGATCTAGCCGCAACGCTCGCCTTCCCACCGCCAGTAGTGGTGCCATGTCCACGGCGGGGCCACGAAACTGCCCCGCCCTTGTATGACCGCGAGAACCTGCTGGACGGCGACGTCGAGGTGGTACTCAATCGTGGCGGCGGTGAAGTGGAGGGGCCGATAGCCGCGCTGGACGGCGTCGTTCAGCTTTTGGCGGTCGATTTCGAAACGCTGTCGGTTCTCGCCTTTGTGATAGGCGTAGCCGTCCACCTCGATGGCGACCTTGTGTTCCTCCAGCACCAAGTCCCAGCGGTAGGGCCCAATCCGCACGTTGTTGCGGACTTTGACGTGGGGCTCAAGGCCCCTGGTCAGGTCGCGCTCCGGCTTGCTATCCGCTCCGACGATGGCCTTTTCCAGAACTTCGCGCGTGTGCTTGGGCAGGCGGCGAAAGTCCAGCTGCTCGGTCTCGATGCGCGAACGCCCGTGCGGCCCGGCGAAGAAGGCCTCGATGAAGGCCACGGCATCCTCCTGCGCCATCGCCTCAACACACTGCAGTGGGCTGCAGACGTTCACCCGATTCATGCTGCCCAGCGCTTTAGGCCGTGCCCGCCTGCTGCGAAAATAAGTGCTCGATGGGAGAGTGGAGTCGCGGATAAACTCGAGCGGGAATTGAAGGGGCTGTTCTAGGTACCGGCGCGCGGCGGAATAGCCATCAAGCGCTAAATCGGGCCATTCACGTGACATGATTTGTGCTAGCTGAAGCGGTGTGGGCTCCTCTGAGAGGTAAAAGCCATTCGCAATCTTGATGGCCCCCTTGCGCCGAGCCCCGCGGGAGACATCGCGCCCCCGATAAATCTCAATCAATGTTCCCCCCGGAACGAAAAAGGTACGTTTTCGCAAATAGTGGCGAAAAACTGGTAGGTTTTCAGCCCCTATTTACCAAAACGTACCTGACAGTGCCGTCGCCGGCATGCGGAACGCGGCTGCTTACTTGAAGCGAGCCTTGGCTTCCTCGAGGATCTTCTCTGCTTCAGCCTTGTCTCCCCAGCCGGAGCCGGTAACTTCCTTGTTCGGCTCCAGGTCCTTGTAGCGGGTGAAGAAGTGCTCGATCTCGTCCTTGATGTGCTGCTCTACATCGTTGATGTCCTGGTAGCGCTCCCAGCGCGGGTCATCGACGACGGCGAGCAGCTTGTCGTCGCCACCGGCCTCGTCGGTCATCTTGAACACGCCGAGGACACGAGCCTCAACGACAACGCCGGGGAAGACCGGTTCCGGGAGGATGACCAGCGCGTCCAACGGGTCGCCGTCCTCACCCAGGGTGTGGTCGATGAAGCCGTAGTCAGCCGGGTAGGCCATCGGGGTGAACAGGTAGCGGTCGAGGTGGACCTTGCCGGTCTCGTGATCGATCTCGTACTTGTTGCGGGAGCCCTTTGGGATCTCGATGGTTACTTCAACGCTCACGGCTGAATCCTCCATAACTAATAGGTTGGCATGTGCTCCGCTTAGTCTACCGCGCTAGTCTAAAGGGCGATGAAAGCTAAGCATGTCTGGTGGAGTACTGCGGCCCTCGTCACGGCGGGAGCCGTCGCGGCGACGGCCGCCTTGGGCGTAGAAATCCAGCGCACCTACGATCACCTGGACCACGGCCAGCCCTACAAGCAGGAAGAACCCACAACACTGGTCCAGCCCGTCGAGCCCGGCGATATCGACGCCGCCGCGCTTAAAGCCAGGTTGGATGAGCTGGGCAAGGACAAGGCTCTAGCCACTTTCGGCGGGCAGATCATCGACACCACCACCCACGACGTGCTGTGGGAACGCGAGCCCGCAAAGCCGCTAACCCCGGCCTCCGCCACCAAGGTCCTCACCCTCGCCGCGGCTACGCTCAAGCTCGACGAAGAAGAGCGCCTCACCACCGAAGTAGTCGCAGGGGAGCACGAGGGCGAGGTCGTTATCAAGGCCGCCGGCGATGTCTGGCTGACGGACGAGCGCCTCGATGAGCTGGCGGAACAGATTCAGCAGAAGATGGATACCGTCACGCGGGTCTCCATCGACACGTCCATCTGGGCCGGGCCCGACCAGGCACCGGGCTGGGATGATGACAATATTGACGGCGGTTTCGTCGCCCCCATCCAGCCGGCCATGCTCTACGGCGGGCGCATTGGGGAGAAGACCGGCGACGTTCCGCGCTCCCACGAGCCGGCCCTCGACGTCGCCCGCGCGTTGGCCTCCCGCCTGGGAACCGACAAGGCGGACACGAGCTCAGCGCCCGAGAACACCGAGGTCATCGCAGCTACAGAATCTGAGCCGTTGGCTTTGCGCGCCCAGGAAGCGGTGAAGGATTCCGACAACGTCATGGCGGAGGCCATCGCCCGCGAGCTGGCCGTCAGCCAGGGCGCGGAAGCAAGTTTCGAGGGCGCCACGAAAACCATGCTCGACGTGCTTAAAGGCCACGGCATCGACATCAGCGGCATCACCCTCAAAGACGGTTCCGGCCTGTCCCGCGATAACCGCATCCCCGCCGACGTACTCGCCCACATCATGGACCAGGCCGTAGCCACCGAGGAGCTGCGCCCGTTGTTGGGCTACCTGCCCCTCGCCGGCGGCGAAGGCACGCTCTACCAGCGCTACCCCGATTCGCCGGCCCGCGGGTACGTTCGCGCCAAAACCGGCACCCTCACGGGAACCTCCGCGCTGACCGGCACCGCCCAGGGCCAGTCGGGTCGCGTGTACGCCTTCGCCTTCTTAGTCAACGACGGCGAAGTCACCTCCGCCCGCCAAGCCCAAGATGCTCTCGCCGCTGCCCTCCATGACTTCTAAGAAACCTTTTTGGCCGCGCAGAAGCCCCAACTTTTTGGCGTGCCGCGTCGCCGCCCGCGCCGTGGTCGGTGAGCAGCCACGCGCCATCGCCGTGGGCTTGTCCGGCGGGGCCGATTCCTTGGCGCTGTCCGCCGCTCTCGTGGCCGAAGGACACGAGGTGACAGCGCTCTGCGTCGACCACGGCTTACAGGAAGGCTCGGCCGCGCAGGCGCGCCGGGCTGCCGAGCAGGCCCGCGCCTTGGGGGCGGGGGCGGAGGTGTTGCGGGTGGACGTCGGCAAGCAAGGCTCCGTGGAGGCCGAAGCCCGCGCCGCCCGGTACCGTGCCTTCGCGCCCTGGGGTGAGGTGGCGGTGGCGCATACCGCTGATGACCAGGCCGAAACCCTGCTGCTGGGTGCCCTGCGGGGGAAGGTCGCGGGCATGCGCGAGCGCTCCGAGGTGGAGGGCGTGCGCGTTGTGCGCCCCCTGCTGAGCGTGCGCCGCGCCCAGACCGAGGCCGCCTGCGCGGAGCTGGGGCTGGAGGTCTGGCAGGACCCCCAGAACCAGGACCGAGCCTTCCGCCGCGTGGCCCTGCGCCGCGAGCTCCTCCCGCGGCTGCAGGAGATCGTGGGCGGTGACCCCGTCCCGGCCTTAGCCCAGGCAGCCCACGACGCCGCGCTTGACGACGTCCTCCTCAGCACCCACCCCACCACCGACTGCGCCGAGCTGGCCGTTCTCCCAGAACCGAAGCGCCGCCGGGCGATCGCTGCGTGGCTGCGCGAGGAGGGAATAGAGGTTACGCGCGAGGCGGTGCGCGGCATCGATGCCCTGTGCACGCAGTGGCATGGCCAAGGCCCCGTCGCCGTCCGTGGGGAAAAGAAAGGTACAAGGTTGGAAGTCGCACGCGTTGGTGGCAAACTGTCACTATTGCCTCGGTCAGCAAAGGAGCGCTCACGTGCACGATAACCATGATTTAGCCGTCCCCGCCCATCCTTATGGAGAGGACATCAAAAACGTTCTCATCACCGAAGACGATCTTCAGGCGCGCATCCAAGAGATGGCGGATCGCGTGTCCAAGAAATACAGCAATGCCGACGATGACCTCATCTTGGTCTGCGTGCTCAAGGGCGCGGTCTTCTTCCTGACGGATTTCGCCCGCAAGCTGGCTATCCCGTCCCAGCTGGAGTTCATGGCGGTCTCCTCTTACGGCAACTCGGCCTCCTCCTCGGGGGTTGTGCGCATTCTGAAGGACTTGGACCGCGATATCGAGGGCCGCGATGTGGTCATCGTGGAGGACATCATTGATTCCGGCCTGACTTTGTCGTGGCTTATCCGTAACCTGCAGGGCCGCCAGCCACGATCCCTTGAGGTGGTCACCCTGTTGCGCAAGCCAGAGGTGGTTAAGGCAGAGCTTGACCTGTTCGATGTAGGCTTCGATATCCCCAACGAGTTTGTCGTGGGGTATGGCCTGGATTTTGCCGAGCGCTACCGTGACCTGCCCTATGTAGGTACGCTGCATCCGGCGGTCTACAGCAACGATTAATCTTTATTCTTGTCCGGCGCTTTAAGCCGCAATTGTGCAAGGTAGTTAATGAAAAACAAGAACATCATCCGCTACGGCTCCATCGCGGGCCTGGTTCTCATCCTGCTGTACGCATTCACGTTCTTTACCAACGATGCCCGCAGCTTCAAGCAGGTGGACACTTCGGTGGCCATGGAGCAGCTGACCTCCAAGAACGTCGAGGAAGCGCAGATCGACGACCGCGAGCAGCAACTGCGCCTCAAGCTCAAGAAGCCGGTGACGGTGGAAGAGCAGGAGGGCATCGAGGAGGTCATTGCCAAGTACCCGGCACGCGCCTCCGAGCAGGTCTTTAACGCGGTCAAGGACTCCGGTGCTGAGAAGTACCAAACGAAGGTCACGCAGGATTCCTTCATCGGCTCGATGATTAGCTTCCTGTTGCCGATGCTGCTGCTCTTCGCGCTGTTGTTCTGGATGATGTCGCGCATGCAGCAGGGCGCTGGCGGCATGTTTGGCATTGGCGGCTCCAAGGCCAAGGAGCTGACCAAGGATATGCCGACCAACACCTTCGCGGATGTGGCCGGTGCGGACGAGGCCGTGGATGAGCTGCAGGAAATCAAGGACTTCCTCGATGATCCGGAGCGCTACCACGCCCTCGGCGCGAAGATCCCGCGCGGCGTACTTCTCTACGGCCCGCCGGGCACCGGTAAGACCTTGCTGGCCCGTGCCGTGGCGGGCGAGGCCGGTGTGCCCTTCTACTCCATTTCTGGCTCCGACTTCGTGGAGATGTTCGTCGGCGTCGGTGCCTCCCGCGTGCGCGACCTGTTCAAGCAGGCGAAGGAAAATAGCCCGTGCATCATCTTCGTTGATGAGATTGATGCCGTGGGCCGCCAGCGCGGCTCCGGTACCGGCGGTGGACACGATGAGCGCGAGCAGACCCTCAACCAGCTGCTCGTGGAGATGGACGGCTTCGGTGACCGTGAGGGAGTCATCCTCATCGCCGCTACCAACCGCCCGGACATCCTGGACCCGGCGCTGCTGCGCCCGGGCCGCTTCGACCGCCAGATCCCGGTGACCAACCCGGACCTGGCCGGCCGCGAGCAGATCCTGCGCGTGCACGCCAAGGACAAGCCGTTGGCCAAGGAGGTCGACGTGGCGCAGCTGGCCAAGCGCACCGCCGGCATGTCCGGCGCGGACCTGGCCAACGTGCTCAACGAGGCTGCCCTGCTCACCGCCCGTATCGGCGGCAACGTCATTACCTATGACGCGCTGGAGGAGGCCACCGACCGCGTCGTCGGCGGCCCGCGCCGCCAGGGCAAGATCATTTCCGAGCATGAAAAGAAGGTCACCGCCTACCACGAGGGCGGTCATACCTTGGCCGCCTGGGCGCTCAAGGACATTGAGCGCGTCTACAAGGTCACCATCCTGGCCCGCGGCCGCACCGGCGGCCACGCCATGACCGCGCAGGAAGATGACAAGGGCATGTATACCCGCGATGAGCTCTTCGCGCGCCTCGTCTTCGCCATGGGTGGCCGTGCCGCTGAGGAGCTGGTCTTCGGCGCACCGACCACCGGTGCTTCCTCCGATATCGAGCACGCCACCAAGATTGCGCGGTCCATGCTTACTGAGTACGGCTTCTCGCCGGATCTAGGCACCGTCAAGTACGGCAAGGAGCAGGGCGATCCCTTCAGCCAGATGGGTGGCGGCGGGACCATCGACTACTCCGATGCCATTGCCGCCAAGATTGATGAGCAGATGGCTTACCTCTTGGACCGCGCGCACCAGCAGGCCTATGACATCCTGTCCGAGCACCGCGACTACCTGGATAAGCTCGCCGAGATGCTCCTGGAGAAGGAAACCCTGCGCCGCCCGGACCTCGAGGGCATCTTCGAGGGCATCGAGCCGCGCGAGGCTTTCGACGTTTTCCCGAACGAGGACGCTCGCTTCCCGCGCCAGGCCGGCCGCGAGCCGGTAAAGACCCCGGTCGAGCTTGCCCAGGAGCGCGGCGAGGAGCTGCCGAAGCGCATGACGCTTCTCGACGCCTCCCGTGCCGCCCGCGAGCGCCGCCACGCGGAGCTCGAACGCGCGAAGGAAAACGGTGACGAGGCCGCCGCCGCGACATCGGAGGCATCGGTCGAGGAGATTGGCTTCAGCTTCGGCCAGCACGCGGGTGACTACGTGGATCCGGAGAAGGGCAATACCTTCTTCGGCGAGTCCGATATCACCGAGCCCACCGGTCGCGAGCTCAGCGCAGACGAAGCGGTCAGCGATGGGGCGCAGGAAGAAACTGTTGCCCCAGAACAGGCTGACCCCAGCCACGAGGACACCCAAGAGATTCCGCGTGTGCCGGATGCCGCCGCATCGCAGCCAGAATCCCAGCCCCAACCAGAACACCAGCCGCAGCCACGCGAACCGGAACGCCGCGGCCGCCACGCCAAGCCGGAGGAGCACGCCTGGGGCGCTCCCGGCTGGGGAGAACATGAACACCGCAACAACCCGTACAAGGATGGCGACACCAATGAGCGATAACATCCCGGCGCAGCGCGACTTCGACCACGAGCGCGCCGAAGCAGCCATCCGCGAGCTGCTCATCGCAGTGGGCGAGGACCCCGACCGCGAGGGCCTGCGCGAGACCCCGGCCCGCGTGGCCCGCGCCTATGCCGAGGTCTTCGCAGGTCTCCACCAGGACCCGACTGAGGTCCTGCACAAGACCTTTGCCGAGGAGCACCAAGAGCTCGTCCTCGTGCGCGATATCCCCATCTATTCCACCTGCGAGCACCACCTCGTGCCCTTCTACGGCACGGCGCACATCGGCTATATCCCTGGCTCCGACGGCCACGTCACCGGCCTGTCCAAGCTGGCTCGCCTGGCGGACATGTACGCAAAGCGCCCGCAGGTCCAGGAGCGCCTCACCAGCCAGATCGCCGATGCGCTGGTGGAGGTCCTCCACGCGCAGTCCGTCATCGTCGTCATCGAGTGCGAGCACCTGTGCATGGCCATGCGCGGTATCCGCAAGCCGGGGGCGACCACGACGACATCCGCGGTGCGCGGCGGATTCAAGAAGAATGCGGCCTCCCGCGCGGAGGTCATGAGCCTGATTAGGAGCTAGCAGCAATGGCAGTCAGTGATCTCACCGTTCCCGGCCGCACGCTGGTCATGGGCATCGTCAACGTCACGGAGGATTCCTTCTCCGACGGCGGGCGCTGGATTAATGTCGACGACGCCATCGCGCACGCCCGGCACTTGGTGGCCTCTGGAGCGGACATGATTGATGTGGGCGGCGAGTCCACCCGCCCGGGTGCGGTGCGTGTCGCGGCCGAAGAGGAAGAGCGCCGCGTCGTGCCCGTCATCAAGGCGCTGCGCGAGGAGGGGATTAAGACCTCCGTGGACACGATGAGGGCCTCGGTTGCTCAAGCCGCTGCGGAGGCCGGCGTGGACATGATCAATGACGTCTCCGGAGGTGCGGCCGACCCGCACATGTACCGCACCATGGCCGAAACCGGCCTGCCGGTCTGCCTCATGCACTGGCGCACCGTCCAGTTCGGCTCGGCCGCCGGTGTGGCCGACCACGGCGGGGATGTGGTGCGCGATGTCCACGAGTCCCTGGCGAAGCTCGCCGATAACGCGCTGCAGGCCGGTGTTAGCCACGACAACATCGTTGTTGACCCGGGCCTGGGTTTTGCCAAGTCCCCGCAGGATAACTGGGCTTTACTCAAGGCTCTGCCGGAGTTCCTCCAGGGCGAATTCCCGCTGTTGGTGGGTGCGTCCCGCAAGCGTTTCCTCGCCGCCATCCGGGAGGATCGCGGTGCCGAGTCCAGCCCGCTGCTCGCGGATCCGGCCACCGCCGCCGTGACTGCCATCTCCGCGCAGATGGGTGCGTGGGGCGTGCGCGTGCACGAGGTGGAAGTCTCGCGCGATGCCGTGGATGTCGCCGCGGCCTGGAACGCGGGCGCGGCCTACACCGGCGGCGCGCATGCCTCCGGCAGCTACGCCAACGGCGCGGACGGCGGAACAGTGGTGTCCACTTCTTTGGGAAAGGCATAAAACATGGCGGATCGCATCGAACTCACCGGCCTGGAGTGCTTTGGCTACCACGGAGTCTTCGAGGAAGAGAAAAAGACGGGGCAGCCCTTCATCGTGGACGTCACCTGTTGGTTGGACACCGCGGGAATCGGGGATGACCTGTCCCGCACGGTGAACTACGCCGAGCTTGCCGACGTCGCCGCAGACATCGTCGAGGGCCCCTCCCGGGACCTTATCGAGACGGTGGCTGAAGAAGTTGCTGAGACCGCGATGCAGCGCTTTGAGATTCTCCACGCCATCGAGGTGACCATTCATAAGCCAAAGGCGCCCATCCCGCGCACCTTCGCGGACGTGGCAGTGGTGGCCCGCCGCTCCCGGAAGAGGATGGCAGGCTAATGCGCGCCGTGCTGTCCATCGGCTCCAACATGGAGGATCGCCGCGCGCTGCTGCAGACCGTCTTTGACGAGTTTGCTGAGGAGACCGTCGCTGCCTCTCCAGTCTTTGCCACCCCGCCGTGGGGCGTGACCGACCAAGATGAATTCCTCAACGCGGTGCTCATCGTGGACGTGGACTGCACCCCGCTGGAGCTGCTGCGCCGCGGCCAGAAGCTGGAGGAGGCCGCTGAGCGTGTGCGGGTGCGGCACTGGGGTCCTCGCACCCTGGACGTGGACATCGTACAGATAGACGGCGTGACCTCCGAAGATCCGGAACTTACTCTGCCGCACCCTTATGCTCACGAGCGGGCCTTCGTGCTCGTGCCGTGGTTGGCCGCGGATGAGCACGCGGAGCTCAACGGCACCCCGGTGCGCGAGCTCATCGCCGACCTCGATGAGGACGAGGTCGCTGCGGTGAAGGAACTGGGGGAGTAATGACGAGGACGTCGATCGGCGCGCTTGTCGGCACCGCCCTCTTCGTGGCTGCGGCGGCTGCCATCCTCACCACCCGCTTTTATGGCTCCATGCTGGCCATTCCGGCAACCGTATCGATTTCTCTGTGGGCTATGGCGCTGGTGTGCGTGCTGTTGACGCTCAAGGTGCGCGGTGCCAAGGAGGACGAGCACGGTATCGGCCTGGATAACTCGCAGCTCAATCCCATGACCATCGCGCAATTCCTGCTTGTCGGCAAAGCCTCGGCGTGGACCGGGGCCATCGTGGGCGGGGCCTATGCTGGCATGGCGGTCTACGTGGTGCCGCGCGCCGGTGAGCTCGTCGCTGCGGCTGGTGACCTGGCCGGGGTGGTGTCTTCGGCGCTGGGCGGTGCCGCGATGTGTGTTGCCGGAGTGGTGTTGGAGCGACACTGCGAGGTGCCACCTCCAACTGATGGGGCACAAGCGGTAAGTTAGTGGGCATGACGAGCCCGCACCACGCCCCTGATCCCCAGTACGAGTCGGCCCCGGATGATCGCCCGACCACCCAGTTTTCTGCGCAGCCGGACTCTCAGCCACCGACAACGGCGGAGTCTTCCCAGGACGGTTCGAAGACGGATGCTGGTTCTATTGGGCTTATCATCCTCGTCATCCTCGCGGTCATCGCCAGCCTGGTCATGTTGATTTCGGGTTCGGCGAACGCACTGAAGATTGCCCTGCTGGCTGCCCTGTGGGCCGCGGTGTTGGGCTTCTTCTTGGTGGTGCGCTATCGCCGTCAGGCCCATGAGGCCAAGGAGCTTCTGGCGGTGGAGCGCGCCCATGCCGCATCCACCTTGACCGCTTCCGGTGCTTCGAGCGCGGATAACAGCAAGGTCCTGGCGGAGATCCGATCGGAGCTGGAAGCCATCCGCACCCAGATCGAGGAGATCTCCGGGCGCGAGTGGGTCTACGAGCCGGCCGCCCTGTATGCGGAGGCTCGCCGCATCCAGGAGCTGGAGCGCAAGGCTGGCGGCGCTGGCGTGGATGAGCGCGGCGATGCCCCCAACGTGAACTTCACCCAGAAGTCCGGCGGCGCGCCGTCTGCCGACGCCGTCGCAGGCCGCCTCGGCTCGCAGCCGACCCACCCGGTGAGCAACCCGCTGGACAATCTGCTGGCGGATAACGCCCGTGCCAACGCCCAGCAGCCGGCGGCGAAGCCAGCCGCGAAGCCTGCTCAGCAACCCACGCAGAAGCCAGCCGAGCAGCCCGCCGGGAAACCCGCAGATCAGCAGGGCACCCGCCCAGCACCATCGGCCTTCGGCGCGCCGCAGCCTTCTCAGAACCGTCCCTCGGCGTTTCGCCCAGTGACCGAAACACAGCCTCAGCCGCAGGCGGCACAGCAGAAGCCGCAGCCGAAGCCTCAACCCCAGCCGAAGACTGAGAAGCCACAGCCCCAGCCAAAGGCACCGGAGTTCAAGACCGATAGCTTCCAGGCCGTGCAGTGGAACCAGGGTGCCGCGGGCGGGCAGCACGTCAAGGAGAACTCTGCCCCGGCCCAGCCGCACCACCGCCACCGCAAGCCGGAGGCAGACACCGCACAGACCAGCACCCGTGGCCGCCGCCGCAGCGATGAGCACCGCGAGGGCGCGGTCTCCGTGGCGGAGCTCATGGCACGCCGCAAGCGTCAGCAGGAACAGCAGAACAAGGGCGACAAGAAGTAGATGAAGGCACCACGCATGCGGGTGGCGGTCTGGGGTAGCTCCCGGGCCGGCCTTAACTTCGCGCGACGCCTCGAGTGGGCGGGCCATACCATCGAGAGCCTTGAGGACCCCGCCCAGCTGGACCGCTTCGATGCGCTGATTCTCGCCGCGACGGCGAGGGAGCTGGAGGGGGCAGTGGGGGACGTCGAAAAGCACGTGCGCCCCAAGCAAATCGTCATCCACACCTCATTGCTGGCTGGGGTGGAAGCCCTTGATGAGCTGGAAACGCGCGGGTGCCTGACGATTGCCGCAGCTCCCCTGGGCGACTCCTACGCGGTGGGCACCCTCGATGAGGTGGCGGAGACCGTCATTGGGTTGCTGCTCTCGGAGATTCACCAAACTGCAGAAACGGTGCCGGCGGCACAACGTGCCGAGCGAGCCGCGCGGTTGTACTACGCGGAGATGCTCGGTGAACTCAGCGCGTGGGCGGCGCTTAAGGCGGGGATTATCGAAGATTTTATGGGCAGTTCCTTCGACCTTGACGCTGGCGACATCATCGATGCTTACCCCGCCGCCGTGGAGCTGGGCATGGCGCGCAACTACCGCGACGTCGCCCGCATGGTGGGTGAGAAGAAGAACATGGAAGAACTGGAACTGTGGGCAGTAAGAAAGGAAGCGCCGTGGCAGAGCAACTCCTAGTGGAGGACAACGAGCGCATCCGCATGGTCGGCAGCGCCTACCGCAAGACCGGCAAGCGCGTAGTGCTGGTGCCACTCGGCCGCGATATTCACGCCGGGCACCTGGCACTCGTGCAGGCAGCACAACGCGTGCGCGGTGGCATCGTGGTCGTGGCAGTGGACCCGGAGACGGACATCTCTTCCCTCGATGGGGTTGATGTGGTGTGGCGCTACGACCAGCAGAGTCAGCGCACGCGGGTCCTTGCACCCGACCACGGCATGGAGGACGTGAGCGCGGAGCTGACCCGCATTGTGGCGCTGACCTGCGCGCTGGGTCCCAGCGATGTGTTCATGGGGGAGAAGGACTACGAGCTGCTCGTGGCCACCCAGCAGGCCTTTACGGACCTCCACATTGCGGCGCGTGTGCAGGGCGTGCCCTCGGTGCGTATGCCCGATGGGGTGGTGATGAGCCTGCGCAATGCCGACGTCGCACCGGAGGCCCGTGAGCAAGCCAGCGCCTTGTCAGCGGCACTCACCGCCGGTGCGTACGCGGCGGAATCCGGGGCCGAGGAAGTCGTGCGCGTGGCACGTGAGGTGTTGGCTGCCGCGGGCGTGGAACCGGAGTACGTGGAGCTGCGCGGGCGCGACCTGGGTGAGGCCCCCGCAGAGGGCGATGCCCGCCTCTTTATCGCCGCCACCGTGGGTGGGGTGCGGCTCATCGATAACGCGGGCGTGCCGTTGGGAATTGGGTTCCGAAACTTAGAACAGCGCGGATAAAAGTCTGTGGCGCAGGTCTCCACCAGCTAGGTTGGAGACATGAAGATTGGAATTCTGGGAGCCGGCGCCATCGGCGGATACTTTGGCGGAAAACTGAAAGCAGCGGGCCACGACGTCGCCTTCGTCGCTCGCGGTGAGACCTTGCGGGTGCTGGGGGAGACGGGCGTGACGCTGATCGACGCCCACGCGGAACCCACCACCACCGAGGTCATAAAGGTCCCGGCTGCCCACACCTTTGCTGAGGTCAAAGAACTCTTGGGCGGATTGGACGTGGCGATTATCGCGTCGAAGGCGCTGCCGGGCAACGAGACCTTTGGAAGCGCGGAGGACCGCGAGGCGCTGCAGGGAATCCCGGTGGTGACCACGCACAACTCGGTCGAGATTCCGTACTTGGCGGCCGAGGAATTCGGGGAGGAAAACATCCTCGCCGGTGTCGCTCGCGTCTATGCCACGCGCCTGGCGCCGGCACGGATCAAGCGCAACCCAGGGCCTTTGGCTTTGGCTTTCGGACCGCTAAGTGCCGATGCGCCGGAGTCCCTGCGCCGCACGGGCGAGGAACTGGCGGCGGCGCTGAAGGAGTCTGGGGCTTCCAGCAAGTTCCATGACGCCGCGCTTGTCGACGTTTGGTCGAAAGCCATGTTCGTTACCCCGACAGGAACTCTGGGCGCCTTGGTGGATAAACCGATTGGTTACCTCTGCCAGGAAATCCCCGGCCAGCTTGAGGCATTCATGCGGGAAGTCGAGGCCGTCGGGCGCGCACTCGGCGTGAAGCTGCCGGAGAACGTGGTGGAACAGACCATGGAGTTCGCCCGCCAGCAGCACCCGGACAGTACGTCCTCGATGCAGCGCGATATCAAGGAGGGGCTTCCCAACGAATTAGACGCCCAGGTCGGAGCGATCCGACGCATGGGCGTCAAAGCTGGCGTTGCAACCCCGTTGTGGGACTTTGCACAGGAGGTGCTGGAGGCGCAGCTGCGCACCGCCTAAGAGTGCGCACTACGCAACGTCGGTGCCTTATTCGGTACCGATCTTGCCGCCCTTCTTCCACACCACAACCACGGCCGGGCGCGGGGTGGACTTACCGCCATCAGGCCAGTGGGAGGTGGCGTTGTCGAAGGTGGCGTCATCAGACTCGCCCGGGTGCTGAACGTTGACCATGACGCGGTCATCGTCGACGATCGGGCCACAGGTCTCCGCGCCCGCCGGGACGGTGAGGAAGCACTTGAGCTCGCCGCGGGTCTCGCCCTCGGTGGTCACGGCGTAGAGGCCGTCGTTAGAGTCCAGCGCGTTGCCGTCAGTGGAGATCCACAGGTTGCCGTGGTTGTCGAAGGCCAGGTTATCCGGGCAGGAAATCGGGGAGACCTTCTCCTTATCAAAGCCACCGAAGTAGGTGCTGGCCTCACGCGGGTCACCACAGACCAGGAAGAGGTTCCAGGTGAACTTCTCGCCGGCGTGGTCATCCTCGAGCTCCATGACCAGGCCGTTCTTGTTCTCCTTGACCGGAGCCCATTCCTTGGCGTCTTCCTTGTTCTTCTTAGCGTTCTCGCCGGTGGCGCCGCGGTACTTATTGTTGGTCAGCGCGATGTAGACCTTCTCGGTCTCCGGATGAACCTCAACGTCCTCCGGGCGGTCCATCTTGGTGGCGCCCACCTTATCGGCGGCCTCACGGGTAAAGACGGCGACTTCTTCGGCGGACATGCCGTCCACGTGGGACTCGAACTTGTTGTTCTCCGTATCGGAGGTCAGCAGCTTGACCCACTCACCGGTGCCGTCGAAAGCACCGTCCTCCGGCAGGACGCCGGAGCCGTCGATTTCCTTCTCCGGGGAGTTGCCCTCCATCTTGGCCACGTACAGGGTGCCGTGGTCCAGGATGGTCATGTTGTGCTTCAGGTCGCCCTCCTTGTACTTCTTGGAGGAGACGAACTTGTAGACGTACTCGAAGCGGGAGTCATCGCCGGAGTAGCAGACCACGGTGCCATCCTTGGTGATGTGGATGTTGCCGGCCTCGTGCTTGAAGCGGCCCACGGCGGTGTGCTTAATCGGGGTGGACTTCGGGTCCAGCGGGTTGATCTCCACGAGCCAGCCAAAGCGGTTCGGCTCGTTCGGCTCCTTGGTCACGTCGAAGCGGTCATCGTACTTTTCCCACTTACGCTCGGACGGGCCCTCCTCGATGCCGAAGCGCTTGAGGGATTCAGCGGCCTTCTCATCCTTGACATCGCCACCGGCGAAATACTGGTCGAAGTTCTCTTCGCCAGAGAGCATGGTGTTCCACGGGGTCACGCCACCGGAGCAGTTGTTGAGGGTGCCCAGGACCTTCTCACCCTTCGGGTCGGCGGAGGTCTTCACCAGGTCGGTGCCCTTAGCGGGGCCCACCAGGGTGAACGGGGTGGTAGCGGTAATGCGGCGGTTGAGCGGGCCGAACTCGCGCTTGAGTTCGCCGGAGCCCTTCACCTTGGAGACCTCGAGGATGGTGTGGCCGTGGCCAGCCCAACCGATCTTTACCTGCTCCTCGGTAGGGTTCTCCGGGTCGTAGTCCGGGAACATCATCGGCTCGGTGGTGTACTCGTGCGAGCACATGTAGATCATGCGGTTCTTGTCATCCGGGTGCTCGATGAGGCCGGCGAAGTCATTGTTGAAGCCGAACTGCTTCTCCGCATCCGCGGCAGTCTGGTTGTTGACGTCGAATTCCGGCGCGCCCTCGATGACCGGGTCACCCCAGGCAATCAGGACGGACTGCTCATAACCCTTGGGGATGACGACCTCATCCTTGGTGTTGGCCTCCACGGCTTCAAAGTGCATGCCCTCGGCGGAGGTGAGCTCGATGTCAGAGCCCTTGACCTCGCTGGTCTTGTTGGAGGAGCTGCCAGCCGCAGACCCGTTGTCATCCGGCGCGGCACACGCAGCCAGCGCAGAGGAGCCACCGACGGCGACGACGGCCAGACCACCGGCGCGCAGAGCAGTGCGGCGGGAGAACTGGTCACCAAAGTAAGGGTTATCGGAGGTGTTCTCGCACTCGCCGAAGCAGGCATTACCGCACTTGTAGGTGCAGGTAAGAGAAGAACGAGAAGAGGTAAACATGTTAGCCAAGAGATTGCGGCCGTTGAGTGCCATGAAAATATGCTCCAAAAATCGAACTCGTTGGTTGCGCGGGGATGTCGCAACGGACGCACTGAGTTAATACGGTTGAGATGGCCGCGCGGTTGATACTGTCTAACGGCTAGATGAACACTCTGTGAACCGGGATCGCGCCAGCGTATGGGGATCGACTACCCTAGACAACCGTGAGCGAGAAGAAGAATACTGAAGTTACTGACGTCCCCGAGCAGCTGCGCATCCGCCGCGAGAAGCGCGCCCGACTGTTGGAGTCCGGCACCGAGCCTTATCCGGTGACCGTGGACCGCACGATCTCCCTGCGGGATCTCCGCCAGCAGTTCCAGGTCGTTGCAGAGGGCGAAGAGCCGGCCGCGGAAGAGGGCGTCACCTACCTCAACGCGGGTGAGGAGACTGACGTCGAGGTGGCCATCGCCGGCCGCCTTATCTTCATGCGTAATACCGGCAAGCTCTGCTTTGCCACCTTGCAGGATGGTGATGGCACCCAGGTACAGGCCATGCTGTCGCTGGCGGAGGTAGGGGAGGAGCGCCTCGCCGCGTGGAAGTCTGACGTTGACCTGGGTGATTTCATTTCCGTACGCGGCCGCGTCATTGCTTCGCGCCGCGGCGAGCTCTCCGTCATGGCTTCCGAGTGGACCATGGCGGCGAAGTCCTTGCGCCCGCTTCCGGTTTCCTTCGCTGACATGAACGAGGAAACTCGCGTGCGCCAGCGCTACAACGATCTCATCGTGCGCGAGGAGGCCCGCAAGAATGCCATGACCCGCGTGAAGGTCATGCGTGCGTTGCGCAACTACCTGGAGGATCAGGGCTTCGTGGAGATCGAAACCCCGATGCTGCAGACCATCCACGGTGGTGCGGCGGCCCGCCCGTTCGTGACCCACTCCAATGCCCTGGACATCGACCTCTACCTGCGCATCGCTCCGGAGCTCTTCCTGAAGCGCGCTGTCGTCGGCGGCATTGACCGCGTCTTTGAAATCAACCGCAACTTCCGCAACGAGGGCGTTGACCGCTCCCACTCCCCGGAGTTCGCCATGCTGGAGACCTACGAGGCATGGGGCGACTACAACGACTGTGCTCGCACCATTCGCGAGTCCATCCAGTCTGTGGCCCGCGCGGTCTTTGGCTCCACCACCGTCACCCTGGCGGATGGCACGGAGTATGACCTCGGCGGCGAAGAGTGGCCGGAAATTGAAATGTACCCCTCCCTCAACGAGGCTCTGCAGCGCAAGTTCCCCGGCCAGCCGGAAGTGACCATCGACTCCACCGTCGAGGAGCTCAAGGCGATTGCCGACGTCATCGGGCTCGACGTCCCGAAGAACGGCGGCTGGGGCCACGGCAAGCTGGTGGAGGAGATCTGGGAGGTGCTCTGCGAGGACCAGCTCGAGGGCCCGATCTTTGTGAAGAACTTCCCGGTTGAGACCTCCCCGCTGACCCGCCAGCACCGCTCGCAGCCGGGTGTGACGGAGAAGTGGGACCTGTACGTGCGCGGCTTCGAGCTGGCCACGGGCTACTCGGAGCTGGTGGATCCCGTAATCCAGCGCGAGCGCTTCGAGGACCAGGCCCGCCTTGCCGCCGGCGGTGATGAGGAAGCCATGGTGCTGGATGAGGACTTCCTCGCCGCCATGGAGCAGGGCATGCCGCCGACAGCCGGTGCTGGCATGGGCATGGACCGCCTGCTCATGGCCCTGACCGGCCTGGGCATCCGCGAGACCGTGCTCTTCCCGATCGTGAAGCCGGAGCACTAGTTTCTCCTAGCTTCCACCTGCCCGCGCCCGCCACTGTGGTGGCTGCGCGGGTTTTCTGGTTTTCTCATTGCTGCGCCTTCAGCCCCCAATGAGGGAAAGTTGCTGCGGCTAGCCGCAGGATTGACCAATCCATGGGAAAATGCAGGTGTGACAAAGCTTCTGAATGCCCTGCCCCTCGCACTGATCGCCTGTACAGCGGCAGCGTGTTCTGCTGCCGAGGATTCCACCAGCGGTGAGCCGCAATTCCACAACACCTCCACCGCCGAGACTTCCGCCGATAACACTGAATCTACGGAAGCGAGCCCGGCTCCGACGTCCGCGAAGGACAAGGAAGGTGACTCGGGCCTTAAAGAATTAGATAAGGAAGACTTCATCGCCACCAACTTGGGACACGCGACCTCCACGGTGTATGGAGTGAGCAGCCCGAATGACCGTGTGGCCTGCACAGTTACTGAAGATCAAGGTTTGATCGGGTGCAGCGTAATGCTCGCTGATCCGCCCCTGTACCCGGCGACCGGGCAGCCGTTCTGGCTTTCTAACTCCGTCAACTTCGATGCGAACGCGGGCTTTTATCCCAATGTGAAAATGGGCGGAGACGCCGCGGCGCCCACCATGCTAGAAGCAGGGAACACCGTCACGATGAACGGTGTGACGTTTGAATCCGTGAATGAGGATGAGTTCACGGTCAAGATCGATGGCCACCACTTCACAGTGAAAGACGATGGTGAGTACTACTCCGATACCTTCCCACCGCAGCCAGATGGGGAAGGGAAAGCTATGACCGGAACCATCTGTGGGGACCTCGGCAATGGCGAGTATGTCTATGCCAAAGAAAACGGGACGAATTGCGCGCGGGCAATGGAAGTTCTTGAGTATTACAAGAACTATGACTTCGCGCCCATGGAGGGCGGTAACCGTGGGTACCTCATGGAAGATGATTTCAGTTGCTCCTATAACGCCGATCCCGGCTGGCCAGACGAGCCCGACTATCGGTGGCTTGGCTGCAGCATTGAAGACGGTGGCGCTGTCGTCGTCCTGGACCCGGCCGCGCGTGCACTCGTGTCAGAGAAAGGTGGGCAGCGCTAGATCAGTGCGGGCCGCGAGTCAGCGTGAGTTCGTAGGAGCCGCTGGGCGTCGTGAAGCACAGCAGCGAGGTGCCCTCGGGGATGGCTGCGGTAGCGTGCGGCAGCAGCCTGATGGGGCCGTGCGTGCGGATGCGTGGGGAGGATAACTCCGCCGCCAGGAAGCTGCCCACGTTACTCACCATCCAGTTATCCTCTTGCTGCCAGAAGTGGAGGAAGTGACGGTGCATGGAGGCGTCATCAGGAGCCAGTGGGAAGTCCCCCGCGCGGCCTGCCACGAGCTGCTGACCTGGGCGCACGACGGCGCGTTCCCCAGCGGAGTTAGTGACAAGGAGGTCGCGCTGCATCCAGAGGCCTTTCTGTAACTTTAGGCAGTAGCTTTTAGAGCTTTGAGTAGTACGGAGGGCGCTGTCACCTTTACACTGCCGTGTGGCCTAGCGCGCCTGCTGAGATTCCGGGGAGTGCCACCCAACGAGGGTTCACATTTGGCTCGTGTGGCACCCCCGGCCACCAGAGGAATACACTAAATCGCTCACGTGTTGTCTCTTGGGCGCTGACGATGTGAGTAGCAGCGCTGAAGACCCAAAATAGAAAAGTTGAAAGGTGTAGCCGGCCGCATGTCCGCTGAAATCCCTTCGAAGGTAATAACTACCCTCAGCATCCTGGTGCTGGGAGCGATGGTCATGATTCTCAACGAGACCTCGCTCTCCGTTGCGCTACCAGCCATTATGGCGGACTACTCCATTCCTGCCACGAGTGCCCAGTGGTTGTTGACGGGATTCATGCTCACCATGGCTGTGGTTATCCCGACCACCGGCTTCCTTCTGGAAAGGCTCACGACGCGCCAGATCTTCGTTGCGTCCGTGGGGCTCTTCCTGGCCGGAACCGTGGTGGCGGCCCTCGCACCGAGCTTCTTCATCCTGCTGGTGGGCCGCGTCCTTCAAGCTGGCGGAACCGCTTTGATGATCCCTACCCTTATGACCGTGGCCATGACGCTGGTCCCAGCGCAGCGTCGTGGCACGGTGATGGGCATCATTTCCGTGGTTATCTCCGTGGCCCCGGCATTGGGACCCACCGTCGGCGGAGCGATTCTCAACCACTTCACCTGGCACGCCATCTTCTGGTCCATGGTTCCGCTCATCGCCCTCATTCTCATCGCCGGGCTCTGGCGTTTGGACAATGTGGGTGAGAACCGTGATACCCCGCTCGACGGCCTCTCCGTCATCCTTTCCGCCTTCGCGTTTGGCGGGTTGATCTACGGCCTGTCCTCGATGGAAAAGATCCTGCAGGGAGGCGGCTGGGTGGACATCGCCGTTACCGTGGTGGGCGTCATCGCGCTCGCCGTATTCATCCGTCGGCAGCGGCGCTTGGCGCTGGAGGATCGCGCCCTGATGGATCTGCGTCCCTTCCGTGTGCGCAATTTCACCCTCGCGGTGATCATCCTCCTCCTGTCCTTTGGGCTCATGCTGGGAATGGTCACGGTCTTGCCCATCTATCTGCAAACCACCCTGGGGGCTACGGCCTTTGCCACGGGGTTGGTGGTGATGCCGGGCGGCATCCTCCAAGCCTTCCTTTCCCCGATTGTGGGCCGGCTCTTCGATTCCTATGGCCCGCGCCCGCTCATGATTCCTGGTTCACTGCTCATGGTGGCCGGGCTGTGGCTCATGGCCACCTTGGGTGAGAACTCAGCTGTGTGGATGGTCGTGGGTATGCACGTGATCTTCTCCCTCGGCATGTGCTTGATGATGACGCCGCTGATGACCACTGCGCTGTCCTCGCTTCCGAAGAAGCTCTATTCGCACGGCTCGGCAATCATGAACACTTTCCAGCAATTGGCGGGTGCGACGGGAACGGCTTTGCTCGTTGTCTTCCTCACCCGCGGCACCCTGGCTGGCGCTGCCGCTGGGCTAAGCCCGGCCGCGGCGACGGCGCAGGGAACGCATTGGGCTTTCCTGTTTGCCGGCGTGGCCGGCATCGCCATTGCTGTGATAGCACCGCTGCTTAAGCGCGCGGACTAAGTGCGCGGTTTAACACAGAGGTAGGTTGAGGCGGATGTCCTCTGCGTCCTCGCCCCAGACGAGGACGGCGTCGGTGGAGTCCTCGGCGCTCATGTAGAACACCGGCTCGGAATCGGAAATGTCGTAGCTGTACACGGTGCAGCGTCCGTTGGATAGTTCCTGCGCGCCCTGCGTCGGGCCGGCGGCCTCGCGCTGGGTGACGTCCCCGTACCGCGCCACGGAGTAGCTCACGCCGTCACCAACGCACGTAATCTTCGCCTCTTGGCCGTCCTCCGGAGCACGGGATTCGCAGGTGGCGCCGTTGAAGCCTTCGTCGCCGGGGCGGGAGCTGATGAGCCCGGGGTGGCCGTCGGCAAGCGCCTGCTCTGAGTCGGACCACGCCGACCGCCCCAAGAAGAACCACAGCAGCCCACCAACCAGGAGCAGGAGAAGAAGGCCCACGCCCAAGCCCGCAAAGACCTTGCCCTTCGATTTCGAGGTGCGCGTGGTGGGTGATGACTCCGCGGGATCGGCAGCATAGCCAGGTTGCGGTTGCTGGGGTTGCTGGGGTTGCTGCGGCCCGGCCCAGTCCGCCTGTGGGGCGGCGGTGGGCTGCGGAGCTGACTGCCACGAGGCCGCGCCCGGACTATCTGTGTTTGTGCTGCGCACGGCGTCGATAACGGCGGCCGCTGAGGGGTAGGCGGCCGCAGCACGGAAGCCTGGGTAGGCCGCGGAGACGAGCTGGGCTAGGCGGTCAATGACCTCCTTCGCGGAGGCAGTGGGGGCGTCGGTAGCGGTGGCCGGGCCGACCGTGGCGAAGAAGGCGTTCGCGCGGTTATCGGTGAGGATGATGCGTCGCGGGTTGAGCGCACGGAGAGCGAAGCCAGCGCGGCCCTGCTGGATAAGGAAGTCCGTGGCGTCGGCCAAGGGAGCAAAGACGGCGAGAGCCTCCTCCTGGGAAAGGTGATGGGCGCCGATGCCAGATGACGTGTACTTCGACAGCTGCTCGCCCGGCAGGCTGCGGCGTACAAAAAACTCCTGACCATTGTTCATCGTGCCCGTGCCCACGACGGGGGCAATAGCGCTGTGCTGCAGCTGGCCAACGATTCCGGACTGGCGGAGCACGCCGCGGTGCTCCGGACCATAAATCTCTACGAGGAGTTCGTCTTGCGAGGGATCTTCCACGAGAAACAGCGAGGAGCCCGTCCCTTGGTCCAAGACAGCCTTCTCGCGCAGCCGGTGCTGGGTAGTGAAAAATTCAGGAAGCGTAGTCACGGTGAGAGAAATCCTTCGTGGAGGAGGTCGACGGTGAGGTATACGAATCTTCCTCATTCTAAAGGCGACACCGTGTCCATGGGCGTGACACAGCGCTCCCGCCAGGGTGGGCTAACAGATGGGCAAGCTCAAACGGTCCTCGTGGGCCTGCGGACCAGCAAGAACGAGAGCAAAACGCGCGGAGACGCCCGAGGGGTACACTCCCCACGTTCCCGGCTGGTGAGGGATTTCCGCCGAGGTGATGCTGCACGCATCCTGGACTAAGACGTCGAGGCGGCGCGGCATGATGGAGTTACGGTTGTCCTCCGTGCCGAAATCAGCTGCGACGAGCGTGAGGTCGTCGCCCCTGCACACGATTCGAGCCTGCTGCCCCGCTTCCGGCAGCGCGGGGCGGCAGTCGAGGTTGCGCCACGGAGCGCGGCCAGGGTGCTCCGGCAACAACTGTGGAAATTGTTGGGCCAGAACCTCGTCGTAGTCGTCCCACCCCGCGCCGTACAGCGCTAGTCCGCCGGCGACTGCCAGACACAGCAACACCGCCGCAAGCACGCCCCCGAGGATGCTCAGATGGCGGCGCCGCGGCTGCTGGGCGCGCTCGTGGTGGGGGCTGGCCGGTGGCGTAGCAGGGCCGGCGGCAGCATCCGGGGCTGCGGGGCGCGGCGCGGACGCCAGCTCACTCAGCTCCGCGAGCATCTCCGATGCGCTGGCGAAGCGCTGATGAGGATCCGGGTTCAGCGCGCTGGCGAAAAAAGTGTTGAGGGCGGGGGCGAGGGGAGCGTCGCCAGGCGCCAGATTATGAGCGGTCAACTGCGGTATCACACGGCTGTGCGCCCACTGCTGGGGACTGGTGGCGCGGCGCAGATTAACCAGAGTGAGCATCTCCAGCGCGATGAGCGCGAGCGAGTAGCGGTCGCTGGCGGCGGTCGGCTGCGGTGGCTGCTTGACCAGCTGCGTGGGGTAGAGCTCCGGCGCCATGTAGGCATCCGTGCCCACGCGCAGGCCTTCGCGGGTCAAGCGCGTCGTGTCCTCATTGATGGCGATGCCAAAGTCCGCCAGCATGACGGTACAGCCCTCGTTATCACTGTGGGCCGTGGGGGAAGGCGTGCTATCGGCGATGATGTTCGCGGGCTTGACGTCGCGGTGAATGACCGGCGAAGGCAGGGCCGCCAGGTAGTCCAGGGCCTGTGCGATGGGCGCGAGCAGCTGCACGGTTTCCTCCACCGTGAACTTGGAATTGTCCAAGATCCGCTGGTTAATGTGCGCCTCCAAGCTAGGGCCGCGCAGAAATTTCATAATGAAATAAGGCACGCCGCCCGGGGTGATGTCGCCATCGTAGATAGGCACGATGGCCGGATGCTCGAGTGCCGCGACGGTGCGCATCTCCGCCATGAAGCGGCGGACCTCCTCATCATCCTCGGCCGCATGCTGCGCGATGACCTTGATGGCGACCTCGCGGTCCAAGCTTTCCTTGCGGGCAAAGACGATGGTGCCCATGCCACCCGCACCGATCTGGTGGAACTGCGAGTAGCCCTTGGCGCTGAGCTCGGGCTCAAGATCCAAAGGCAGACCGGAAGCGGTGGGCTGGCTGTTCATGGCTATGCGGCGACGATGATGGGCTGGTGAATGACAAAAGGCTCATAACCGGCCTGCCGGATGCTGATCTCTGCGACGAAGTCGCCGGGGTCGGTGAGCCGAGCAACCAGCGTGCACTCGCCGGACTCACAGTCCACGACGAAATCCTCGCCCTCCTTGAGGTGGTGTGACTGGGTGTCGTCGAGAAGCGCCACCTGCCATTCGGCATTGTTGTCCAGATCTGCCTCGTCCCCACTCAAGTTCGTGGCCTGCACGCTGAGGACAAGGGCACCCCCGGTGGCCCACTGCAGCACGCCGGTCGGGGCAGAGCCGCCGGTAGCCCCGTCGTAGCGCCGGTTGTCCAGCTCAACGCGCAGGGTTTGGAAACCGTAGGGCTCTACGCCCGAGTAGGTGGCCACGATTTCGTTGACCACACCGGGGCCCGCTTCCTTCTTCGTGAGCAGGTAGGTGCCGTCCTCCTGGCGCAGGTGCGAAGGTTCGCTGGGTTCTGGGCTCTCGGAGTCGGCCCCCTCGACAGGAACGTCTTCGTACTGGGACAGGGTGGTCTGGCCCGTGACCGTGAATTTGGGCGCATCCTCCGCGGTGTCCTTGTTCGTCGCGCACGCAGACAGCGCGAGGAGCGCTACGCCGAGTCCAGCTAGCGCGCGCGGAGAGACGGAGGCGAACATTGGTTGTCAGATCCTTGCAGAGGGACAGATGAGGGATAGAAGGGGATAAAAATAGAAAGGGGCCAGAATCAGACAAAGAATAACAGCACCGGTGAGCGGCTTAAAACAATAATGCTGAATTGTTATGAAAGGTGCGCATAGTAGTGCGGGTGTGCGGCCGCGAACTGGGCGAGCACAATGCGCCACGAGATTTTCTGGCCCGGCTGGAACTGCGGAACGCCGAGCTTTTGCAAGGTCTCCGCCAGCGTCTGAATCTTGCGCTCTACTTTCTTTTCGGTCCAGTCTAGGGCCTCTGCTAGCTCGCGCTGACTACTCACGACCACCCGTGGCTCCGCAGCGGGGTTGTCGAGGAGTGGCTGAGCGAGGGTCTTGAGCAGCAGGCACTGCTCCTCATTCGGCTCGAAGACGTGGGTGGTAAACGGCCCATCCGGTGGAAGGCTGGGCTGTGGGCTGCGCAGCGACTGCATGACGGTGAGCTCGCACTCGTAGCTCATGGTGGCAGTGGAGAAATAGAGCGTGGAGGTTCCCGGGTGCAGGACCTCAATGCTGCCGGGGCTGATGAGGGTGCGGCCGAAGCCGCAGGCGGCGGGCGGCTGGATCGTAGCGGCGATGAAACTGCCGATGTTCTTGATGAACCACTGTGAGCCATTGGACCACACCTGCAGGAACGTGCGGTGCATGGCGGGATCATCGGAGGCCAGTAGGAAGTCCCCCTGGCGGCCAAGGGTGACGCTTTCGGAGACCTCGAGGAGGCGGGAGTGCCCAATCAGATCGTCGATAAGCAGGGTGCCGTGCTGTGCCTGTTGCATCGGGGGAGGCTCCTTCCCGCGGGGATGTAACCAGTGTTGACTGAAGAGTTACTTTACTTCAAGGCTTGCGCGCAGGCGCTTGGCGACGCCTCCCGCCACCTGTTCGCTACCGGCGTACAGTGGCTCTACCTGGGGAAATGAGGTTTTTGAGTAGGGGGGTGCGGAATTCGCGAATGGAGTGTCCGCCCCGCGCGTTAGAGTGGATGACACATTTACAGCGAAAGGTAAGAGGTAATGTTCGAGAGGTTTACTGACCGTGCTCGCCGCGTCATTGTTTTGGCGCAGGAGGAAGCACGCATGCTCAACCACAATTACATCGGCACCGAGCACATCCTCCTGGGGCTTATTCACGAAGGCGAAGGTGTAGCGGCCAAGGCTTTGGAGTCCATGGGTATCTCGCTGGAGGACGTCCGCCGTGAGGTGGAAGAGATTATTGGTCAAGGTTCTCAGCCGCACACCGGCCACATCCCATTTACCCCGCGCGCGAAGAAGGTTCTCGAGCTCTCCCTGCGTGAGGGTCTCCAGATGGGCCACAAGTACATTGGCACTGAGTTCCTGCTGCTTGGCCTCATCCGTGAGGGTGACGGCGTGGCGGCTCAGGTGCTGACCAAGCTGGGCGCCGACCTGCCGCGCGTGCGCCAGCAGGTTATCCAGCTGCTCTCAGGCTACGAAGGGAATGAAGGCGAAGGCGGCCAGTCCCAGGGTGGCCCCGGCCCGGTAGGTGCCGGTGCCGGCGCTGGCCAGGGAGGCCGTGTTGGCCCGGGTGGCTCCGGCGAGCGCTCCAACTCCCTGGTGCTGGACCAGTTTGGCCGCAACCTCACCCAGGCTGCGCGCGACGGCAAGCTGGACCCAGTCGTGGGTCGCGATTCCGAGATTGAACGCATCATGCAGGTTCTGTCTCGCCGCACCAAGAACAACCCGGTGCTCATCGGTGAGCCCGGCGTGGGGAAGACCGCCGTGGTCGAGGGCCTAGCCCTCGATATCGTTAACGGCAAGGTCCCGGAGACCCTCAAGGATAAGCAGCTCTATTCGCTGGACCTCGGCTCCCTGGTGGCTGGCTCGCGCTACCGCGGTGACTTCGAGGAGCGCCTGAAGAAGGTGCTCAAGGAGATTAACCAGCGCGGTGACATCATCCTCTTTATCGATGAGATCCACACCCTGGTCGGCGCCGGTGCCGCCGAGGGCGCTATCGATGCTGCTTCCTTGCTAAAGCCGAAACTGGCTCGCGGCGAGCTGCAGACCATCGGTGCCACCACCCTGGATGAGTACCGCAAGCACATTGAGAAGGATGCTGCCTTGGAGCGCCGCTTCCAGCCTGTCAAGGTGGAGGAGCCCTCCCTCGATGACACCATCCTGATCCTCAAGGGGCTGCGCGATAAGTACGAGGCACACCACCGCGTCTCCTACACCGATGAAGCGTTGAAGGCTGCAGCCTCCCTGTCGGACCGCTACATCAATGACCGCTTCTTGCCGGATAAGGCTGTTGACCTCCTCGATGAGGCCGGTGCCCGTATGCGCATCAAGCGCATGACCGCCCCGGAGGGCCTGCGCGAAGTGGATGATCGCATCGCAGAGGTCCGCAAGGAAAAGGAAGCTGCGATTGACGCCCAGGACTTCGAGAAGGCCGCTGGACTGCGCGATAAGGAGCGCAAGCTGGGTGAAGAGCGCGCGGAAAAGGAAAAGCAGTGGCGCTCCGGTGACTTGGAGGAAATCGCCGAGGTCGGCGAGGAGCAGATCGCTGAGGTCCTCGCGCACTGGACCGGCATTCCGGTGCTCAAGCTCACGGAGAAGGAATCCAACCGCCTCCTCAACATGGAAGAGGAGCTGCACAAGCGCATCATCGGCCAGGACGATGCCGTCAAGGCCGTGTCCCGCGCCATTCGCCGCACCCGTGCCGGCCTGAAGGACCCGCGCCGTCCTTCCGGTTCCTTCATCTTCGCAGGCCCCTCCGGTGTGGGTAAGACGGAGTTGTCGAAGTCCTTGGCTAACTTCCTCTTCGGTTCGGATGATGACCTCATTCAGATCGATATGGGTGAGTTCCACGATCGCTTCACCGCGTCCCGCCTCTTTGGTGCTCCTCCGGGATACGTTGGCTACGAAGAGGGCGGCCAGCTGACCGAGAAGGTTCGCCGCAAGCCTTTCTCCGTGGTGCTCTTCGATGAGATCGAAAAGGCCCACAAGGAGATTTACAACACCCTTCTGCAGGTGTTGGAGGATGGCCGCCTGACCGATGGGCAGGGCCGCGTGGTGGACTTCAAGAACACCGTGCTTATCTTCACCTCCAACCTGGGCACCCAGGACATCTCCAAGGCTGTGGGACTGGGCTTCACCGGCTCTTCGGAGAATGACGCCGATGCGCAGTACGAGCGCATGAAGAACAAGGTCAATGACGAGCTGAAGAAGCACTTCCGCCCCGAGTTCCTCAACCGTATTGATGAGATTGTGGTCTTCCACCAGCTCACCCAGGAGCAGATCGTCGAGATGGTGGAGCTGCTCATCGCCCGCGTAGAGAAGCAGCTCTCCGAGCGTGACATGGGCATCGAGCTCACTCAGAAGGCCAAGGACCTGCTGGCTCAGCGTGGCTTCGATCCGGTCTTGGGTGCTCGTCCGCTGCGCCGCACCATCCAGCGTGAGATTGAGGACCAGCTCTCCGAGAAGATCCTCTTCGGCGAAATCGGTGCGGGTGAAATCATCACCGTGGATGTTGAGGGCTGGGACGGCGAGTCCAAGGACAATTCTTCCGCCACCTTCACCTTCACGCCGCGTCCACGCCCGCTGCCGGAGGACACCTTCGACAATGAGCTCGAGGAGACCGCCGTGCGTGAGGCCGATGAGGAACTCGCCACCGAGATCGACGCCGAAACTCACGGCCCCGACTCCAATGGTCCGGACACGGTGACCCCGGACGTCCTCGACGAGTCTGGTAGCGATTCCGCTGAGGAATCCCACAACGACGATGGCGATGACGGCAACCCGCCGCCGGCAGGTGCCGGTGCTGGCCAGCCGCTCTAAGCGCTGACCTGGGCCCCATAAGGATTAGCCCCGGATCGCATGCGTGTGACACTGCATGCGGTCCGGGGCTTTTTGCACGACCAGTGGGCGAGATGGCCCGGTGGGTGGGAAGGCCCAGTGGGCGGGATGACCCGCCCACCACTAGAAGGGAATCAGCACACCGTCTCGTGGGATTCGTGCTCTGGGTGCTCGATCTGGATGGTGGAGTGCTCGATGCCGTGCTCGCGCAGGGCTTGCTGGGCGGCATCCAACAGAGGGCCGGTCTCGACGGTACCGTCGCGCACGATGTGCACGGTCGTCAGCACGTTCACGCCGTCCAGGCTCCACAGGTGTAGGTCGTGGATGTCGGCAACACCCTCGATCTGTCGCAGCGCGGGCTCGATGACGCTGGCGTCGAAGTCCGCCGGGACCTGCTCGAGCAGCACGCTCGCCGAGAGCCGCATGAGCTGCCAGGCGCGCGGGAGCACCATCGCCGCGATCACCAGGGAGGCGATCACGTCCGCCGCCACAAACCCCGTGGTCAGTACCACGACGCCCGCCACGATCACTGCGATCGAGCCGAGCATATCCACCAGCACGTGCAAGAACGCGCCCTCCACGTTGATTGAGGATTCGCGGTGCCGGTGCAACACCCACGCCGATAGCGCATTCGCCACAAGGCCAATCACCGCGATGATCAGCATCGTTGTTCCTTGTACCTCAGCTGGGCTCTGCAGGCGGCGCACCGCCTCGACGACAATCCACACCGAGATCGCCAGGACCATCACCGCGTTCGCTAGCGCAGCAAGCACCTCTACTCGCCGGTAGCCGTACGTGGCCTGGGCTGATGCTTGTCGACGCCCAACCAACACCGCTAACACCGCGATGATCAACCCAGCGGCGTCGGAAAGCATGTGCATCGCATCCGCCATCAGCGCCATTGAGCCCGCCAACCAGCCGCCGATCAGCTCCGCGAAGAAGACGGTTCCGGTAATGCTCAGCGCAATCAGTAGTGCGCGCAGCGGCGTGCTGGAGTGATCGTGGTCGTGGTGCTCGTGTGCCATGCACTCAGTCTATCCCCGCCGGCGCTTATTGACAATTAAATGAAAATGGATGGCGGCGCCAGGGGGCGATTCTAGGATTCGGCAGGTTGGCAGTTTGACGGTGCGGGGACGTCGCGGAAGCGGTCGATGAGGTAGTTCGTGCCCTGCAGAACCGCGCGGACCGTGGGGGCGGCATGGTTGGTGCCCGAGCCTGGGTTCACGTTGACCGCCCAGGCGTCCTCAAAGTAGACGGTCCCGCCGGCAGCACAGAAGTCGTGGGCCATGCGGCGTGCTTGCTGGTAGGGGATGATGTCATCGGTCGGGGAGTTGACCACCATCATCGGGGCGTTGAGAGCGCGCTGGCCGAGGCGCTGCTCGTGCAGCATGCGGGAGGCTACCGGCTTGCGGCGCAGGAGCTCGGCGAAGGACTCGCCGCTCGTGGTCAGCTCACTGGTTCGAACATTTCCCCAGGTAGACATCGATTCGCGCAAACAAAAAGTGGCGGCGTCGGCGAGGAATGTGTGGCCGCGCGGATTCATCTCATCGATGATTTCCCGGGAGAACTCCGGGCTACGCTCCGCAAAACCATTGATGGCGTAGCCCAACACGTGAACGAGCGCTGAGCCGTCGACCGCCTGCATCACCTCGAAGAGGTCCGCTGGAGGTGCACCGGCGAAGGTTCCCTTGACGTTGAGCTCGGGGGCGTAGCTAGCGGCGTATTCGCCCGCAGCGGCAGCTGCACCGCCGCCTTGGGAGTAGCCGACAAATCCCACGGGGGAATCGGCGGGAGCACCGGCGAGCCGGAGCGCGGCGCGGGCGGCGTCAAGAACCGCGTGGGCCTCCTCGACGTTGTTGACATAAGAATGGTGCCCCGGGGTTCCGAGCCCGATGTAGTCCGTGACTACGACGCGCACACCTTGGGAGGCCGCATAGTTATACACGCGCGTGGCCGCAGCTTCATAGCGCTGGTCAACGCGGTTGCCGTCGGCGGCGAAACGGGCTCGGGACGGTGCACACTGGTCACCCGCCCCACGCGTTCCCGGCGCGTAGACGATAGTTGGGCGCTCGCCCGGCCCGTTCCATGGTGCTGAGGGCTCGTAGACCATGCCGGTCACCGTGGTGGGTGTGCCATCCATGAGGGTGGAGGAATAAGAGATAACAGTGGCCTTAACACCGGGTTGTTCTATCGGTGACGCCGATTGGACGCTGCCCGGCTCCACCGCGTGGGCGGCGGGTGACGCCAGAATAAGAGCAGCGGTGGCCGTCAGCACTGTTAACAGGGATTTTATTCGCACAAAGCTCAGAGTAGCCTGCGGCGTCGTGGTGCGCATCCGCGCTAAGCTGGCACGCATGGGAATTTATTATCGCAAGCGCAAGAAGACCGGAAAGAACAGCTGGATCAACCTCTCCGGCTCCGGTGCCTCGATGTCGACGAAGGTCGGCCCCGTGACGTTTAACTCCCGCGGCGGCATGTGGGTCAACCTGCCCGGAGGCCTGAATTTCCGGGGACGCTGGCGCTAATGACATCTCACCCCAACAGCGACTATGTCCGTATGGGGTACGAGGCCGACGTCGTCTTGCGCCTAGGCATGATGCTCATGGGCGCGGGAACGTCCGGCTACCGCGTGCTGCGCGGCATGAAACGTGCCGCCCGCGCGCTCGGCTTTGATCGGCTCGACGCCAACGTTGGCGTCACCCAGATAACATGCACGTTTCACCGCGGCCGCGAGTTTCGCACCGTGGTGGCCCAGCAGCATTCACCGGCTGTCGATGCATCCCGGATCGAAGCCCTTGAGGACCTTACCCACCACAAGCTGTACGCGGGCATTACGGCCGAAGAGCTCACGGAGATGCTTGATTCCATCGAGTCGAGGGTGGTCAAGCGGTGGAATCGTTGGTTCTTGGCAGCCGCGGCGGCGATTGCGTGCGCCTCATTCGCGGTCCTGAACTTCTTCACGCCGCTGGCGATTTTCCTCGTGGCGCTCGCCGCTTTTTGTGGTCAGCTCACCCGCGCGGTCCTACACGGCAAGCACGTTCACCAGCTGGGCTGCATCGTGGCGGCCGGGACGGTGGCTAGCCTCGTGTACTTCTTCACCACCGAGGCTGTGGCCGCCGCCGGGGTGGCGGACCCGTCGGAGTTTTCCTCGGGCTATGTGGCCGCCGTACTTTTCCTCATTCCCGGCTTCCCGCTATTCTCCGCGCTCATTGATCTCGCGCGCTTCGACTTCGAGGCCGGACTATCCCGCCTGACCTACGCGCTGACGGTGATCACAGCTGCGACCTTTACCGTGGCCTTAGTCAGCTGGACCACGGAACTCACCCCGGAACCGGGAATTCCGGACTATGCGCCCGTGTGGTACCTCGCCGCCGCGGCGGCCAGCTTCCTAGGCATTTCCGGATTCGCGTTCCTCTTTAACTCCTCGCGCCGGATGGTGCTCGTGGCGGCCGCGGTGGGAACGGTGGCCAACCTTGTGCGCCTGCTCCTCATCGGCGTCGGGGCCACGGCCTACGTCGGCGCCTTCGTAGGTGGTCTCATCGTCGGGCTCTTGGGTGCGGTGGCCTCCACACGCGCACACCTACCGCGCATCACCACGACGGTGCCCGCGTCCGTCATCATGATCCCGGGCACCTCCATGTTCCGCACTGTCTATCACCTCAACGTGGGTAACATGGACCAGGCGTTGAGCAACTTCGCTACCGCCTCGATGGCCGTGGCAGCCATCGGCTGTGGGCTTATCCTCGCGCGCCTGTTGACCGACCGTGACTGGACCTTCGGCCACCTCATCGACTTCTCACATGTGCCTAGTGCGGAAGGTGGAACAAACCCTCGTCGTTGACATCCATCAACCCATCCTCGAGCAGTGAGGCTTGTGCGCGCGAGCGCTGTGCCGCGTCCGGCCATACCGCGTCGAGCGCGGATTGCTCGACGGGATGAGGGGTGGCGCGGAGGACGTCGAGAAGCAGCCCGCGCACCTGCCGGTCCGTACCGGTGAACTTTTGCACGCGCTTCTTGGCCCGCGCGGTCTCTTCTTCGCTGGGCTCCGGACAGCCCGCGAGCTGCCAGGCGCACGTGGACTTGATGGGGCAGGCGGCACAGTCGGGGTTCTTGGCCGTGCACACCAGCGCGCCGAGCTCCATGAGCGCGGCTGAAAAGCGCGGACCGTTCTCTTCTGGAAGCAAAGCTTCTACCTGCGCCAACTCGCGTTTTGCGGGAGGTGGCGCCAGGAAGCGGCCCTCCTCGGCGCGGGCATAGACGCGGCGGACGTTGGTATCCACCACCGGAACGTTGTGCCCAAAATGGAAGCAAGCCACCGCACGCGCGGTGTACTCACCGATTCCGGGCAACGCCAAGAGCTTGTCGACGTCTCCCGGAACCGCGCCTTCACCAATCTCTTTCGCGCACTCCCACAAGCGTAACGCGCGGCGCGGGTAGCCCAGCTTTCCCCAGGCACGCAGCACATCTGCTTTGGAAGCCGCCGCGAGGTCCTGTGGGGTGGGCCAGCGGCGCATCCACTCCTCCCACTGCGGGGCGACGCGCGCGACGGGTGTTTGCTGGCTCATGACCTCGCTTAAGAGCACGCCCCATGCCGAGGTCCCTGGCTCGCGCCACGGTAGGGGACGCTCATGGGCATCGAACCATTCCACGACAGCTTGGGTATCCATAGGCACCTCAGTGTAGGTGGTGGGGACTAGAGTAAGGATCATGCCTTTAGTAGATGTCCCTCAAAACCCGCAGAAGGTGTGGGAAGCCCTCCAGGAAGGTAACCACCGACTGGTGACGGGCCACCTCATCGACGTTAACCAAGACGCGAAGCTGCGCGCTGGCCTGACCCAAGGGCAGGACCCGCGCGTCATTGTGTTGGCCTGTTCCGATTCCCGCGCGCCGATCGAACATGTGTTCAACATTGGTTTCGGCGATGCCTTCGTCATCCGCACCGCCGGTCATATCCTGGACAGCGCGGTGATGGCGTCGCTGGACTATGCCCTGGAGAATCTCAAGGCCAACCTGCTCGTGGTGATGGGGCATCAGTCCTGCGGTGCGGTGGGCGCAGCTGCGGACTTCCTGGCGGGCGGCGATCTGCCGACGGGCCTGCAGCGTCCGATCATTGAGCGCGTGGCCGCTGCCTCGATGGTGGCCAAGCGTGATGGCCGCGAGGAGCTCGCCGATTTCGAGCGCGAGAATACCGCGCAGACAGTCTCCCAGATCATTTCTGACGTGCCGGCTGCGCGCCAGCTTCTCGACGCCGGCACGCTCGGCATCGTCGGCCTGCGCTACCTCCTAGAGGATTCCAGCGTGGAGACCGTCGTCCTGCACGGCGTTCACTAGGCTCGCCGGCTGGCCCGGGCACTGGGCGGGACTAAGCGCATAGAAGTCGCTGCTCAAGACACGCGGCCCCGGGCTGGCCCGGGTTGGGCTCTAGTCCCCTTAAACTAAGAGCTGTGACTGAGCCATCCCGTACCCCGAAGCAGCTGCCGCGAGAGATTTACCTGCGTCGCCGCATCGCCGCGCTCGTGGCGATTCTGGTACTCGTGGTTATCCTTATTTGGGCTGCCACCGCGCTCTTTAGCGGTTCGAAGGAGGACCCGGGAGCCGAGTCGCAGCAGGCGGCGGCGTCGGGCACTCTGACTCCGTCGGAGGATGCAACCTCGGCGGTGGAGACGACCGAGTCCACCGCGTCTGAGGAATCCACCGAGCCCGAGGCGGGGGAGACGGACAAAGAAGAACCGACCTCCGAGGAAAAGCCAGCTGAGCTCACCGTTGATCCATCCAAGACAACGTGTTCCCTCCAGGACCTTAAAGTGATGGCCAAGACCAACGAGGACAGCGTCCCCGCCGGTAAGATGCCAACCTTCTACTTGGAGGTATTCAACCCGACGACGGAGGACTGCTCTATCGATCTCGATGAAGAGCAGCTGCGTTTCGAGGTTTACAAGATGGGCTCCAACGAACGCGTGTGGTCCGATACCGATTGCTATGCCTCAGTGGAAACCGGCAAGCAGACTTTCAAGTCCGGTGAGACGCGCTACTTCCAGGCGGATTGGTCCCGCAAGCGTTCCGAGTCGGGCAAGTGCACCGAGCGCGAGGAAGCCGAGCCAGGCGCTTACTTCCTGCATACCGTCATCGGGGAAAACTACTCCCCAGCGTTGCCGTTCAACTTGCTTTAAGCGCTGCAATCGCCTCGCTCAGCGTTGCGGCTTGGCGCACCTGCATGCCACCGCCGACCTCCACCTTTCCGGGCGGGACGATGGCGTAGCGGTAACCCAAGCGGGACGCTTCTGCCAAGCGGCGGTCCAGGTTCGGTACGCGGCGAACTTCGCCGGCCAGGCCCACCTCACCGATGACCACCGTTTCGGTGGCAGCGGCTGCTCGTGCAAGGAAGACCACGTGGCGAGCGCTACGGCAAGATCCGTCGCCGGCTCTTGGATCTTCATGCCGCCCACCGTGGCCACGTAAGCGTCCTTATCGTTGGTGCGTTCACCGGCGCGGGCCTGCAGTACGGCGAGCACCATCGGGACACGGTTGGCATCGAGCCCCGTGACCACGCGCCGCGGGTTCTTCGCCACGGGGTCGACGGTCAGCGCCTGCACCTCGGCCAGGATGGGGCGCACGCCATCCATGGCGACGGTCACCGCTGAACCGTCTGGGGTGCTGCCGCGGTGGGAGAGGAAGAGGCCGGAAGGGTCCGCCACCTCCCGGATGCCGGCGGCGGTTTGCTCAAAGCAGCCCATCTCATCGGTGGCGCCGAAACGGTTCTTGAGTCCCCGGAGCAGACGCAGGGAGGATTGGCGGTCACCTTCAAAGTTCAACACGACGTCCACGAGGTGCTCGAGCACGCGCGGGCCAGCGACGTTGCCGTCCTTGGTCACGTGTCCGACGAGGAGGATGGGGATGCCGGTGGTTTTGGCCAGTGTGGTCAGGGCTGCGGTCACCGCACGCGACTGTGCCACGCCACCGGCTACGCCCTCCACCCCGGCCGCGTGCATGGTTTGGACGGAGTCCACGATGAGGAGGCTGGGCTTGAGCTGTTCGACGTGACCAAAGACGACATCCAAATTCGATTCGGCCGCGAGGTAGAGCGTCTCGTGCAAGGCCCCGGTCCGCTCGGCCCGGGCGCGGACCTGCCCGGCGGATTCCTCGGCCGTGGCATAGAGGGCGGTGCGGCCCAGTTGCGCCCAGCGGGAGGCGACCTCCAATAACAAAGTGGATTTTCCGACTCCCGGCTCACCCGCCATGAGCACCACCGAACCGGGAACGATGCCGCGGCCAAGAACGCGATCGAGCTCCCCGATGCCAGTGTTGAGGGCCTTCGTGGCGGCAGCGCCCACCTTCGTAATCGGAACCGCTGGGCTCGTCGGTGTCAGGCCGGTTGGTCGGCGTCCAGACACAGCGGCCTGGGCCGCGGTGCTGCTTTCTGACGCCGCGGTTTCCTGCAACGTTCCCCATGAACCGCACTCGGGGCAGCGGCCAAGCCACTTGGGGGAGACGAAGCCGCATTCAGAGCACGTGTGGACGGGACGAACCTTTTTTGCCATGCCCATCACTCTAGTAAGTGGTGTGGACATTCACGTCGCGGGCAGGGTCGCCCCCTTTTCATCGCGCGCGATATGCACAGAGGCGCTACAGTGTTAGCCAGGTTACATCTTGTGTGTGCCTGCCCCCTCTTTATCCCCGTCCGATTTCTCACAACAAGAAGGTATTTCCATGAAGATTCGTCGTACCCTCGTCGCCGCTGGCGCTGCTGCCGCCGTCGCCCTCGCTGGCACCCCGGCTGCTTCTGCCGCACAAGCTCCTGAGCCGCTGGCCACTGTTCTGACCGAGATCACCAACGTCGCTGGCTATGAGGCTCAGAACCTCATCCTCGTCCCGGCGGCGCTGTCCTCCTTGGGCTTCCTGTCGAACCTGCTGTCCTAGTCCAGTTCACTTACCCCCACACCTCACTATTCAAGGAGACCCCATGAAGATTCGTCGTACCCTCGTTGCTCTGACCGCTGCTACCTCCCTGGCTGTAGCTGGCGCCCCGGCCGCTTCCGCCGCTACCTACCCGGAACCGCTCAACCAGGTTATGGATGAGATGGTGAAGTACGGCGGCCCGCAGGCGCCGAACCTGCTTCTCATCCCGGCTGCCCTGTCCTCTCTGGGCATTCTTAACTCTCTGCTTGTGATGGCTACGGCATCCTCGCGAGCTTAAGAGTTTTCTGCGTTCGCTAAGGAGCGTTAAACGCAGACCGCCCCAACTGCCAAAGTTGAAGCCCGTGATTCGGGCGGGAAAACTTTGGCGGCTGGGGCGGTTTTCTATGAAGAAAAGGCTTACTTGTTCTCGGCGTAGCCCTCGGTGGACTGCGGGTCGCGGTCAAAGTCACCGGACTGCAGCGGGGAGGCGGACACGGTGGCGTCAACCTCGATGGTGCCGGTGTTAAAAGTGAAGGTCACCGGGCGGGCGCCGCCGAAGGCGAAGCCGTCGTTCTCTAGGGTGGTGGCCACGTAGGTGATGTTCTTGTCCTTGCCGTCCTTCGGGAGACGGTCCAGGTTCGTCTGGGAATCAGCGTAGAGGGCGTGATCGCGAGGAAGCGGCTCTGCGCCTTCCAGTGGTACGTCCTGGCCGTCGACGCTCACGGACTCGAGGACGACGTCGTCGACCTTGTAGCCCTGGTTGACGGCCACGAACTTCAGGGAGGTCTCACCGGTGTCCGGCTCAACCTGAATGGTGACGTCACGCACGGCCACCTTGCCATCTTCGGTGCTTGCGGATGCGCCGTCGACAGCAATGACCTTTTCCGCGGTCTGAGCAACATGACCGGCCGAGCAGGACGCCAAGGCCAGCGCGGAGAGGGCGGTAACTGACATGATGGCACCGCAGCGAGCGGCGGACTTCAGGGACTGCACTGTGAGTGTCCTCCATTGAATTGCGATCACAAAGCTTATCAACGCTTTAGCCTAGTACCTCCGCAGTAAAAGCACACAGTTTCCGACAAACCTCTTGGGTAAACCGGGGGTAGCCGCGCTTTATGTTGGCCGTCATCGTGGTGTAAAGCGAGCTGCTCTACGGGCTTGGGTGGGGGAGCAGTGCCGGAAAACTGCGTGCTAGAGTAGATACCCTGTATATGCGGCCCACTGAGAGTACGCCGAGAGCGCACGATGGGCACCGTCTCAAAGGCTTCATAAGGAGTGGCAATGGAATTTAAGGTCGGAGAGGTCGTCGTCTACCCCCACCACGGCGCCGCCAAGATTACGGCGATTGAAACGCGCGAGATGGGCGGCGAGGAGCTCGAGTATCTCGTCCTCCAAATCAACCAATCCGACCTCGTGGTTCGTGTGCCCTCCAAGAACGTTGAGATGGTGGGCGTGCGTGATGTTGTGGGCAAGGAAGGCCTCGAGAAGGTCTTCTCCGTCTTGCGCGAAGAAGACGTGGAGGAGGCCGGCAACTGGTCCCGCCGCTACAAGGCCAACCAGGAGCGCCTTGCATCCGGCGATATCAACAAGGTGGCAGAAGTCGTGCGTGACTTGTGGCGCCGCGATCAGGACCGCGGCCTGTCCGCCGGTGAGAAGCGCATGCTTGCCAAGGCCCGCCAGATTCTGGTCGGTGAGCTTTCCCTGGCTAAGCCGGTCGATGACAAGAAGGCGGACACCATGATGGAGGAAATCAACGCCACCATCGAGCGCCACCGCGCCGCCGGCTTGGTCGAGGACAAGTCCATCACCACCGACATTGACAATGACGTCGATCTCGATGACCTCTCCTTCGACGACGAAGACTAATACCCGCCGCGTGATCGCCCTCGTCGCGGCGGCCGGTCAGGGAACGCGCCTTGGCGCTGATATTCCTAAGGCCTACGTGGAGCTGCGCGGAAGTACCCTGCTTGAGCGCTCCGTGAAGGCCATGATTACCTCGGAATTTGTCGATGAAGTCATCGTTCTCGTCAGCCCCGCCATGGAGGATTATGCCGCCAGCATCCTCGACCGCATCGATTCTGATGTGCCCGTACGCATCGTCCACGGCGGGGGTGAGCGCGCCGATTCCGTCTGGGCGGGCCTGCAAGCCATCCCAGATGAGGATGCCGTGGTGCTGGTCCACGACGCCGCCCGGGCGTTGACGCCGCCGGGGATGATCGCGCGCGTCGCCAAGCGCGTGCTCGACGGTGCCACCGCGGTCATCCCGGTCCTTCCCGTCGCGGACACCATCAAAGAAGTCGAGGGGACCACGGTTCTGTCTACTCCGGATCGCTCCCGCCTGCGTGCCGTGCAGACGCCGCAGGGTTTTAACCTGGCCGCGCTGCGCCGCGCCAACCTAGACTATTGGGCGCAGGACCCTGACTTTGTCGCCACGGATGACGCCAGCCTCATGGAATGGCACGGCGAGCGCGTGGAGACCGTGCAGGGAGATACCTTCGCGTTTAAAATCACCACTCCCATCGACCTCGTCCTGGCGAAGGCCGTGACGGATGAGGCCGAACCGACCATCTTCGAGGTGCCTAGTGACTAACCCCATCATCCCGCGCGTGGGAATCGCCACCGATGCCCATCAGATCGAGCCCGGAAAACCCTGCTGGATTGCAGGCCTTCTCTTTGAGGACGTGGATGGCTGCGAGGGCCACTCCGATGGGGACGTGGTGAGCCACGCGCTTGTCGACGCTCTGCTTTCCGCCTCCAACCTCGGCGACCTCGGCTCCTTCGTTGGCGTGGGCCGGCCAGAGTACGACGGAGTCTCCGGAGCACAGTTGTTGCGCGAGTGCCGCGAGCTGCTGAAAAAGGAAGGCTTCATCATCGGCAACGCCGCTGCGCAACTGGTTGGCCAGAGCCCCAAGATGGGCCCGCGGCGGAAGGAAGCCGAGGCCGTTCTGAGCGACATCCTCGGCGCCCCAGTGTCCGTCTCTGCGACGACGACGGATCACCTTGGCTTCACCGGCCGCAAGGAGGGCCGCGCTGCCGTGGCCACCGCCGTGGTCTGGCGCGCCTAGGCCGTCCCGCGCTAGCCGCCGGACGCGGGTCAATTAGACTAGGCCAGGTGAGTACTTTGCGCATTTTTGATACCGCCACCCGCAGCCAACGTGAGTTCGAGCCGGTTCGCCCCGGCCACGCGTCGATCTATCTGTGTGGTGCCACCCCGCAGTCCCAGCCGCACATTGGCCACCTGCGCTCCGGCGTCGCCTTCGACATCCTGCGCCGCTGGCTTAGTGCGCAAGGCTATGACGTGGCACTCGTGCGCAACGTCACCGATATCGATGACAAGATCCTCACCAAGGCCGCCGAGAATAACCGCCCCTGGTGGGAGTGGGTATCCACCTATGAGCGTGAGTTCACCAAGGCCTATAACACCCTGGGCGTTCTGCCCCCTTCGGTGGAGCCGCGCGCGACGGGCTTTGTCACCCAGATGGTGGAGTACATGCAGCGGCTTATCGACGCCGGCTTTGCTTATGCCGTGCCTGGCGAAGACGGTGTTGGCTCCGTCTACTTCGACGTCGCGGCGTGGAATGCCACGGAAGGCTCGGACTACGGTTCGCTGTCCGGCAACCGCGTCGAGGAAATGGAACAGGGCGAAACAGACAACGCGGGCAAGCGCAGCCCCCAGGACTTCGCTCTGTGGAAGGCGGCTAAGCCGGGCGAGCCATCCTGGCCCACCCCGTGGGGTCGTGGCCGACCGGGCTGGCACTTGGAGTGCTCGGCCATGTCCACGTACTACCTAGGCAGCGAGTTCGATATTCACTGCGGTGGCTTGGACTTGCAGTTCCCGCACCACGAAAATGAGATCGCGCAGTCCCATGCGGCGGGGGACAAGTTCGCCAACTACTGGATGCATAACCACTGGGTCACCATGGCCGGTGAGAAGATGTCGAAGTCCTTGGGCAACGTCCTCTCCATTGCCAACATGCTGGAGATTGTCCGCCCGGTGGAGCTGCGCTACTACCTGGGCTCCGCGCATTACCGTTCGGTGCTCGAATACTCCGAGGCGGCGCTGACCGAAGCTGCGGCTGGCTACCGCCGCATCGAGGATTTCGTAGGCAAGTTCGAGGGCGTCGAGAAGGGCGAGTGGACCCCGGCCTTCGAAGAAGCGATGAATGATGACATCGCTGTGCCGAAGGCGCTGGCGGAAATCCACACCACCGTGCGCGCGGGCAATAAGGCGCTGAGCGACGGCAACCGTGAAGAGGCTGAGCGCCTCGCCGGAGCCGTGCGCGCTATGGCCGCGGTTCTTGGCTTTGATCCACTGGATGAACAGTGGAAAGATAGTGGCGAAGAAAGCGGCGCTGAAGCGGCCCTGGACGTTCTCGTTCGGGCCGAATTGGAGCGTCGCACCACCGCCCGCGCAGAAAAGGACTGGGCTACTGCGGACGCCGTGCGCGACCGCCTTGCAGCCGCGGGTATTACCATCACCGACACCGCCGACGGCCCCACCTGGTCCCTGGCGGATTAACGTCCTCTGCATACGCAGAGGACAACAAAGGAGAAGAATTATGGCACGTACCCATGGCCGCGGCGGCGCAGGTATCCGCAAGACGAATAAGAAGGGTGCCACGAAGGGCTCTGGTGGCCAGCGCCGCAAGGGCCTAGCTGGCAAGGGTCCCACGCCTAAGGCAGAGGACCGCGTCTACCACGCCAAGCACAAGGCGAAACTGGAGCGCGAGCGCCGCAATTCGGGCCGCCACCAGAAGGAGACCGCGGAGATGGTCGTTGGCCGCAACCCGGTCATCGAGTGCCTGCACGCCAAGGTGCCTGCTACCTCCCTTTACATCGTGCAGGGCACGCGTAATGACGCTCGCCTTTCCGAGGCGGTAGCCATGTGCAATACCCGCAACATCCCGATTCTTGAGGTCCAGCGCCACGAGATGGACCGCATGACCGGCAACGGTATGCACCAGGGCATTGGCCTGCAGATCCCGCCGTACAAGTATGCCGACGTCCATGACCTGATGGATCGGGCACGCGATGCTCAGGAACCGGGCATGTTCGTCATCCTCGATAACATCACCGACCCCCGCAACCTCGGCGCGGTCATCCGCTCCGTCGCGGCCTTCGGTGGCCACGGCGTTATCATCCCGGAGCGCCGCTCCGCCTCCGTTACCGCAGTGGCTTGGCGTACCTCTGCCGGCACTGCTGCGCGCCTGTCGGTAGCCCGCGTGACCAACGTGACCCGCACGGTTCAGGACTTCCAGAAAGCCGGCTACCAGGTTGTTGGCCTGGATGCGGGAGGCGAGCACACCCTCGATACTTACAACGGTGGCACCGACCCCGTTGTCATCGTCATCGGCTCTGAGGGCAAAGGCATTTCGCGCCTCGTCCGCGAGAACTGCGATGCCATCATGTCCATCCCCATGACCGACTGGGTTGAATCCCTCAACGCCTCCGTGGCGGCAGGTGCGGTGCTTTCCGAGTTCGCCCGCCAGCGTCGCGCGGCCCAGAAGTAGGCTCACGCTTTCGTCGCCATGTTCCTCACGAGTGTGCGTCCCGCCCCGGAGCTTATTGGGGAGGGACTGCCCGGCGTGCCGGAACACATGCGCCGCCTGGGCGTGCTCATCGCAGCGCTGCCCGGCGGCGCCTTGCGTTTGCCTACGCCCGTGACCGTCGTCGTGGGGGATAACGGCGCCGGAAAATCCACGCTGCTCGAGGCCATCGCCGTGGGGCTTGGCGTCAATCCCGAGGGCGGCTCGCGCCACGCCCGGTTTGCCACCGGCGACGAGGACTATCCCGAGTGGCTCATCTGCTCGCGGGCGCACAACCCGCGCGACGTGTACTTCTTGCGCGGCGAGACCTTCCTCAACTTGAGCGAGTATCACCACCAGATCCACAGCCCGGAGAATCCCGATCCGCTCAGTGACCTGCCGTTTCTCAGCCACGGCCAGGGTCTGCTCGCCCTCGTCGAGAGACGCTTCCATTCTGACGGAATGATCATTCTCGACGAGCCGGAAGACGGCTTGTCCTATCCCCGGCAGGTCGAGGTTGTCACGCAGCTCGAGCGCCTCGCCGCCCAGGGCGCGCAGGTCATCCTCGCGACGCACTCGCCAGTCTTCCTCAGCATGCAAGGCGCGACCGTCTACGCGTTCGGCGACAAGGGGATTGCGCCCGTCGCTCCCGAAGCGACGGAAGCTGTCCACGCCGCGCGCGAGTTCCTTGCCGATCCATTGGGGACCGCCGCGTTTCTTATTGGGGAGGGCGAATGAGAGACTTCTATGTCGACGCCTATGCCGCGCTGGACGGCGGCCACGGACCTGAGTGGGTGTCCTCCGTTCCTGGTTTCGTGGCGCTGCGACGCCAAGGACTGGACCTGCGTGCGCCGGTGACCGTGCTGACCGGGGACAACGGGGTAGGAAAGTCGACGCTCGCCGAGGGCATTGCCTTCGAGTACGGCTTTCCTGAGCGCGGTGGGATATGGGGTGTGCAGCGCTCCGCCGGTCCCATCAATCCCCTCCGGAGGTGGGCGAGCCTGCGGCTAGGTACCGCGCCCAAGGACGGCTACTTCCTGCGAGCGGAGGCGCACTACAACGTTGGTTCGACCGCGATGTCGCATGGCGAGTCCGTCATGGACGTCGTGCAGCGTTCCTTTGATGGGCGCGGGCTCTACATCCTCGACGAGCCGGAATCTGGGCTTTCGCTCGTGCGGCAGATGACGCTCATGGCGGAAATCCATCGCGCCGCGGAGGCGGGTGCGCAGTTCATCGTGGTGACGCACTCGCCGATTGTGGCAGCCATCCCCGGTGCGCGGATTGTTGAAATTACAGAAGATGGGTTCTTCCTTGAGCTGCGCGACGTGACACAGACGCTGGCGTTTCAGTCGTTGCGTGAGTTTCTCTACGCCTCCGGATGCTAGATTCAGGGCCGAGAAAGCTGGATGGCGATCTTTACTTCTTGGTTGCTGGCCAGTACTTCACATCTTGAACATTCAGATTGCGTGCGTGTGCCGAATACAAGGTTCTGGAGGATTGGGGTTCCACGGCTTAGAGACGAGGACGACTCGGTCCTTTGCCTGCCGTTTTCACCTTGTACAGATTCAGCTGCGGGTAACTTGAAGAATCTTCGCCAGCAAACCGTGACATCGAGAGTACATACATGCACAGACGTGTGCAACATCACGCTGGGACGTAATAATTCTCTAGATAACAACGGGTCGCAAGTGTGATTAGTCAGTACGCGAGAAAAGAAAACCTACGCGATGGAACGCGACCTCTACGCGATCGTCAACGACATTGCCGACCACTACAACAAGGTTCACTGAATGATGAACTGAAGGATCTTTTATCCCTTGTAGGCCTTTCATTGCACCACAGTGTTTCCTGCGAGCATGCTTCGCTCGGTATGAAACAGCGTCTAGGAATCGCCAAAGCACTGGTCGGTAATCCACAATTATTGCTTCTCGACGCTCACCTACGAACGGCCTCGACCCGAGGTTGGGGCTGAGTGGAGTGAGACACGATGGGGCGCACGTGCAGTCTAGAGCCCGAAGAATTCCTCCACGAGCTCGGCAGCGATGAAGGAATCCGTGTTTTTACCCAGGCGTGGGTCCAGCTCGTTGCCCGACGGGATGACGTGGCCCATGCCCTCGACGCTCACGAGCTCGACCGGCGCGCCGGTGGCGTCTGCCGGCTCCCAGCGGTCGACAACGGTGTCGGGGAAAAGGTGGGTGCGCTCTGGGCCGGCGGCATGGTTGAGCTCCGCGAAGCGTGCGGCGTTCTCCTGCGCGCCGGTGACGGCACCGCGGGTGCGCTTCGGGTCAATGCCCGCCGTTCCGCCCGTATAGGGCGCGAGCCGGTCGCCCGTGCCGTGGACGAACATGACCGGGGTGGGTTGGTACGCCGAGTCCGGATTGGTGGGCGCATGGTTGGCGCCGGCGCCGAGAGTGGAGGCGAAGACGCAGGCGGCATCGGCAAGCCCGGGGGCGTCGAAGAGCAAGCGGATAACCATCTGCCCGCCGTTGGAGAAGCCGCAGAGGAACACGCGGCCAATCTCCTGCTCCGCGCGCAGCTCGTCGAGGATGGTGCGCGTGAAGGCGACGTCATCGATGCCCAGCTCGCGCGCGGCGACGGGCAGGGTGGCGCGGGCATCGTTAAAGTGCTGTTCCACGCCGGTGGGGTAGACCGCAAGCATGCCGTGGCGGGTGGCGAGGTCATCGAACGTGCCGTTAGTGAAGCGGCGGATGACGTTCGCGGATTGCAGGGAGCCGTGGAAGAACAGGAGGAGGTCTCTCTGGCGCTCGACGTCATCATTCGGGCGGTACACGAGGTACGTGCGGGTGCGGTCTTGTAATTCGAGGCTACGGCGTTCCAAAGTCACGCATCTAGCCTAATCCTGATGCGCGCAGTGCTCATCGTGCGTCGAGGTGTGGTGTGTCTCGGCGTCGGCGCGATCGGTGGCGGCGCGGAAGTGTTCCTGGGAGGCGCGGCGGGCGGCGACGTCGTCGCGGACGGCCTTGCGGCTGCGAGCCCAGCCGATGCCGCGGCAGACCAGGTAAATAACAAAAGAGATGCTCGTGACGAAGACCGAGACGGGCAGGCCCGGCGCCAGGGAGAGGACCAGACCGCCCACGGCGGAGACCTCCGCGAAGATGGTGGACCACACCACCGCGCGCAGCGGGGAGGAGGTAATCTGTACCGCCGCTGCGCCCGGCGTGATGAGCAGCGCCATGACGAGCAGGGAACCGACGATCTGTACGGACTGTGCGGCCGTCAGGCCCACGAGGATGGCGAAACACACCGCTAGGGACTTCACTGGCACGCCGGCGGCTTGAGCCATGACGGGATCCGCGGAAGCGAAGAGCAACGGGCGCCAGAACAGCGCCACCACGGCAACGATGATGGCGGTCGTGGCGGCGAGCAGCCACACCGAGGCGGAGGAAACACCGACGATCTGTCCTGTCAGCAGCGTCATCGCGGTCTTGGCGTTGCCGGGGTAGAGGTGCAGGAACAAAACCGAGAGACCCAGGCCGAAACTCATGACCACGCCGATAGCGCTGTCTTGTTGGCCCTTGAGCCCCAGCACCGCCAGGATGATGGCCGCGACGATGGCGCCGGCAATCGCACCGAAGCCGATGTTGAGACCGAACAGCAACGCTGCGGCCGCGCCCATGAGCGCGAGCTCTGAGGTGGCGTGCACAGAGAAGGACATGTGGCGCAGGACGATGAGTGAGGTCATCACTCCGGAAAGGATTCCGAGCAGCGCGCAGGCGATGAGCGAGGATTGCACAAAATCAACGCCCAGCAGGTACTGGGTATCTTCGATGAATTTAGACAACGATGAGCCTCCCATCGACGTTGAGGACTGTCACGGAGGAGCCATAGAGTTCCGAGAGCACTTCGGAGCGCATGACCTCATCGACCGTGCCGAACATGTGACCATTGGGCGCGAGGTAGAGCACCTTATCCACCACGCCCAGCACCGGGTTGATGCCGTGGGTAACAAAAAGCACAGAGGTGCTGCGCTCGTGGCGCCACGCATTGAGCTTCTCGACGGTCGCCTGCTGCCGCGCTGGATCCAAAGACAACAGTGGCTCGTCCGCGAGGATGAGCTCTGGGTCGTTGGCTAGGGCCTGGGCTTGGCGGATGAGCTGTTGCTGCCCGCCGGAGAGCTGGCCCACGCGGCGGTTGGCAATGCCGGTGGCGCCAACTTCGGCGAGGAGATCGTCGACGCGGCCCCGAGCAGGGCGTCGATTGCGCAGGGTGCCGTGTGCCAGGGAGAGCGATACGAGGTCCCGGGCGCGCAGGGGCAGGTCTTGGGGAAACATTCTTTGCTGTGGGATAAAACCCACGCGGCAGTTGACGTTCACGCTGCCAGCGGTGAGCTGGCGGGTACCCAAGATTGTTCCCAGCAGCGTGGACTTGCCCACGCCGTTGGGGCCTAAAACGGCGATGAACTCGCCGCGGTCTACGGCGAGGTTCATGTCCGACCACAGCGGTTCTACTGCGGCGTTCTTAAAAGAGATGAGCACTTACACAGCCTCGAGTGCGTTGACGACTTCTTCGTAGTAGTCGAGGAAGTTGGTCTCCTCCGGCGGGGTTTCACCAATCTCTACCACCGGGATGCTCTTATCCTCGGCGGCGGCGCGGATGCGCTTGGTCATGTCAGTTTCGGTCTGCGGGTTGAAGATGAGCAGGTCGATCTTGTCCTGCTTGATGTCCTCGAGGAAGCGGGCCAGGTCGGCGGCGGTGGGCTCGCCCTCAGCGACGGTGGCCTTGCGGTAGCCCTCCGGGGTGGCGTCGGTGCTGTCGGTGTACTTGAAGATGTAGTCCGCGATGGGCTCGGTCTGCGCGTAGTTGCGCTGCGGGAGCTTCTCGATGCGTGCCTTCAGGCCCTCCACGCGCTCAACTAGCGGATCGGCCGTGGCCTTGGCTTCTGGGTTGGTCTCGTTAACGAGCGTGGCGACCTCCGTCGCCACCTTCTCGATGGCTGCGGCGTCGTACCACACGTGCTCGTTGCCATCGATGTTGGTGACCTGCTCGGGGTGCTCGGCTGCGATCTTCTTGGCCTCGTCCATGGTCACGGTGTCGCCTTCGTGAGCGTGGTCATGGTCATGCCCGTGCTCGTGCGCATGGTCATGCGCATGCTCGTCATGGTTGTGCGCATGCTCGTGTCCTTCTTCATGACCATGTTCGTCATGGTCATGCGCGTGGTCGTGCCCTTCTTCATGATCATGCTCTCCATGATCATGATCGCCATGATCGTGAGCGGTAAGCGGGAGCGCGTGAATGATCTGGTCCTGGTTCTTGACGGCCTGGTAAAGCCAGGCGTCGTAACCGCCGCCACCGGCGATGATGACGTCAGCCTCGTTGGCGCGGGCGATATCCGCGGCGGTGGGCTCGAAATGGTGTGGGTCCACGCTGTTACCGCTCACGATGGCGTGGACGTCGATGTTGACGTCGGTCTGCGCGGTGTTGACGACCGCCTGGGCCACATCAGCCCAGATGGAGGTCGAGGCGACGACCTGGATTGTCTCCTTATCGGCACCGGCATCCGAGCCGCCATCGGCGTTATCGCCGCTGGAGGAACAGGCGCTCAGCGTGGCGGCGCCCAGGGTGGCAGCGAAGAGGAGGGCGGTGGGACGTCGGAAAGCGCGGCGTGAGAGGGAAGTGGTCATGTCCCTATTTCTACGTTTAGTGAAAATTGTTGTCAAATGATAATGAGTTGAAAACGGGTAATGTTGCCGTCATGTCCAAACGCAGCACGACGCTGGCCTCCCTAGCGGCCGAACTTGGGGTTTCGCCCACCACGGTGTCCAACGCGTACAACCGGCCGGACCAGCTGGCGCCTGCCACCCGCGAGCGGATCCTCGCCGCCGCGGCTGAGCGTGGATACACAGGCCCGGATCCCACCGCACGCAGCTTGCGCACGCGCCGCCAAGGTTCACTGGGTGTTCTGCTCACCGAGCACCTGTCCTATGCCTTCGAGGACATGGCCTCGGTGGATTTCCTCGCCGGCATGGCGGAGGCCTCGGCGGGGGCGAGCACGACGTTGACTCTCATCCCTGCCGGGCCGGATACCGCCGGCGCGCCCAACGACGCCCAGGCAGCGCAGCTCGTAGGTTCGGCTGCCGTCGACGGTTTCGTGGTCTATTCCGTGGCAGCGGGAGATGCTTACCTCGACGCCGTGCAGCGCCGTGGCCTGCCGGTGGTGGTGTGTGACCAGCCCACGGATTCCGGCCTGCCCTTCGTGGGCATCGATGACCGCGCCGCGATTGCCCCGGCGGCGCAGGCGCTTGTCGACGCCTCCCATACCCGCATCGGTATCCTTGCCATCCGCCTACACCGCGAGCGCCTCGACGGCGAAGTGACGGCCGCACAACTGGCCGCGGCGGACATGCACGTGCAGCGCTCACGTGTATTGGGTGCGCTCGATGTTTTTGCAGACGCGGGACTCGATCCTGCAGACATCCCCGTGGTGACGCGACACATCAACGATTCGCGTACGGCTTACGCGGCCGCGGAGGAGCTGCTGACTAAGTACCCGGATCTCACCGCGGTGTTGTGCACGACGGATTCGATGGCGCTCGGGGTTATGGCTTATGCGCGCGATCATGGAATCGCGGTTCCCGAGCAGCTCTCCGTCACCGGCTTCGATGGCATCGCGCCGGCCCTGGCGCTGGGCCTGAGCACCGTCGTGCAGCCGAACAAGGAAAAGGGGGCGGCGGCGGGGCGCATGCTGGCCAGCCTCATCGAGGGGCGCGGCGAGGTGCCGCGCGTGTTGTTGGAGACCACCTTCCGCCCGGGGCGCACCGTGGCGCCGGTCGGGGCTTAAGAGCTGTGCTGCGCGCGAGCGGCGGCGAGTTCTTCGAGGAACTCTGTCACCGCCGCGATATCGGGCACGCGCAGCGCCGCCTGCGTTGCGCCCTCACCAACCTTGACACCGAGGTCCGGCGGCTGATTGAGCGCGGCGAAGCCGTCTTCGTCGGTGGTGTCATCCCCTAAAAAGACCACCGCTGTGGCCCCGACGCGGTGACGAAGCTTGTCAATCCACGTGCCCTTCGTGGCCTGCGTTGCGGAGAACTCGACGACGCACTTGCCCGCAGTCTTGGGGAAACCATCGGCGCTTAAGGCCTCGCCTTCCGCATAAGCAGCAGCGGCGGCGTCCGGGTCTTGCAACTCCAGCGCCCGCAGGTGCAGCACCCGCTGGAAAGGTTTGATCTCCAGCTCCGCGCCGGGGTGGCGGGCGATAATCTCCTTGATTTCCGCTTCCTTCTTGGCCAAGTAGGCTTCCATCTCCGGGGTGAGCGCGGATTCTTCCCACGAGGATTCGGCCCCATGCGAGCCACCAAAAAGCACCGGCTCGCGCAGCGGGCATACTCGCATCAGGCCATCGAGGTGGCGCCCAGAGAGCACTGCCGCGGTGGTGTTAGGTAGTTGCGCCAAGGCAGCGAGAGCATCCAGCGAGCGCTGCTCGGGGCGCACTGCGTAGGCGTTGCGCGCGAAGCCGGCCAAGGTGCCATCGAAGTCGGAAACAACCGCTAAATGTTCGGCGGCGGCGAGAGCATCAATCATGCTCCCCACCCTAGCGCTGAAACTTCGGAGCTATAGCGCGGCCATGCGGATAATCGGTGAATCCACCTTGTCGGTGCGCAGCGTCAACACGAGTTGGTTGTTGGGGTTGAGCGCGAAGTCGAACTCATGGCCTTCGGCGATGAGGTTGCGCATCAGCGAATCAGCCCATTGCATCGAGCCCTCGCAGTCGCCGCTTCGCGGTGGGCTTTCATAGGTGGCTTTCTCCACCCGCATGACGTCGCCCTCCCAGATCGTGGAGGTTTTGTCATCCTTGTGGAAGGACACCTCAGCGGTAAACGGTACGCAGCCAGTTGAGCCCACCGCAGTGTGCTCACCGAAACTCATGTGCGGCACCTGCGCGGTATCGGCAGGGAGGGAGGAAGGAGCGTCCGGTGAGGTGTAGAGGTTGATGACCTGCCAATCCTTGCCCACGATGCGGTCATCGCCGCGCGGGGCAGGTTCCTCCTCAGCGGAGCTGCATCCAGCTAGGCCAAGCGCAAGCAGCACAGTACTGAGCACAGCGGTGAGCCGGCGCCGCATCATGCTTCCTCCTGGTTCAGTGCGCCGAGGAAAGACTGCGACCACAGCGCGATATCGTGCTGACGCACCTGCTCGTTCATAGCAATCATGCGCTCGCGCATGGTCTCGGGGGATTCCTCCAGTGCCTTGACCGCGGAGAGCAGCGCACGTTTGATGGATTCGATGTCGAAGGGATTGCACAGGTTGGCTTGTGTGAGTTCTGCTGCCGCGCCCGCAAACTCGGAGAGCACGAGTGCACCTGTGCCGTCGCCGTGGGAGGCCACGTATTCCTTGGCCACTAGGTTCATGCCGTCCTTAAATGGCGTGACCAGCATGATGTCCGCGAGCCGGTAATAACGCCGCAGGACGTCCTTCGGTACGGAACTGTGCTGGTAATGCACCACCGGCGCGCCGAGGCGCCCAAAGCGGCCATTGATGCGGCCCACGGCCTCCTCCACCTTTGAACGCGTGGCGCGGTAATGGTCGATGCGTTCGCGCGAAGGAGTAGCCAGCTGGACGAAGGTTACCTCGTGTGGGTCCAGCGCACCGGTCTCGAGGAGCTCCTCGAAGGCGGTGAGGCGCTGCAGGATCCCCTTCGTGTAATCCAGGCGGTCCACACCCAAAATGACGTGCTTGGGGTTCCCCAGCTCAGCGCGCAGCTGGGCGACGTCCCCCGCATCGCCACCGTCAGCGAATTCACCCGCCGCAATAGAAATGGGGAAAGCGCCTACCCCGACAGAATGCCCGCTACCGGTCACGATGCGAGCGGTGACCGCGCGGGTGCTGACCTCCCCTTCTACGTCCAGCCCTTGGGTGCGGGCCAGCTCCAAGAAATTGCGGGCGTTGGATTCGAGGTGGAAGCCGATCAGGTTGGCGTCGAGAAGCCCCCGCACCAACTCCTCACGCCACGGCAACTGGCGGAAGAGATCCGGGGACGGGAAGGGAATGTGCAGGAAGAATCCAATGGTGAGGTCGGGGCGTAGCTGGCGCAGGATGCCGGGGACGAGCTGGAGCTGATAGTCCTGCACCCACACCGTGGCATTCTCTGCGGCGACGGCTGCTACCTCGTTGGCAAAACGCAGGTTGACCTCGCGGTAGGCATCCCACCAGTCGCGGTTGTAGACGGGGGTGACGATGAGGTCGTGGTAGAGCGGCCACAGGGTGGCGTTGGAAAAGCCCTCATAGAAGGCCTCAAAATCCTCCTGTGTCAGGCGCACCGGGTGAAGGAGGACACCGTTATCCGTGGTGAAGGGCTCGGGAGCTTCGTCGGCTACGCCCGGCCACCCCACCCAGCAGCCCTGGTGTTCTTCCAAGACCGGGGAGAGCGCGGTGACGAGGCCGCCGGGGGAGGCCTTCCACTCGCGGGTGCCATCGGCGGCGGTCTCGAGGTCCACTGGCAGGCGATTGGCTACGACGACGAAGCTATTGGTGCGCCCGGACATAGCTAGGCCTTCTTTGCGGCCTTTTTAGTTGCCTTCTTCGTGGCCTTCTTAGTTGTCTTCTTGGTGGCTTTCTTCGTGGCCTTCTTAGTCGTCTTCTTCGTGGATTTCTTAGAAGCCTTCTTCGTGGCCTTCTTACTGCTCTTCTTCGGAGCGGCATCGGCTTGCTCGGCCAGCACCTTGCGGTGGACCAAGCCTTCTGGCTCGACGCCCAGCATCGACATGAGGGTCACGCCGTCGAGGAAATCCTCCGCATAGGTGGCGACAACGCGGCGCGCGGAGCGGGCGGTCTCCTCCTCTACTGCGTGAGTCTGGTCAGCCGCGGGCTGGGTATCTGTGACCTTTGGTGGCACGGAGTCCTCCTGGGATGAAGTGTGAAAGCTTTCAGACCGGCTATTCTACGCTATTGCGAGTCCGTTGGGGCGCTCGGGTCATCTTTGCCGGGCACCGTGTAGGTGGGGCGCTGCGCTGGAAATTGCGTGGTGACGGGCCACATGTCCGTGACGGCATCGCCCTGCTGGAGGCGCGCCTGCTGCGCGGGCGTCGGTGGTTTGGGCCCATACTGCGGCGGTGGGGCCGGCAGGTTGTGACGCGGAGCGAAGGGCGATAGGGGAACGCGAGGAATGCGGGCGCGCTGCGCCAGGCGGGTGGCGCGCGAGAAGGAGAACGTGCCCAAGCGCTTGAAGGCGGTGTAGGGGCGGAAGTACTGCGGGCGGCGCAGGCGGCGGGCGACTCGCTCGCCGAAGACCACGCCGGCGGCAAGTGCACCGGCGATGGCGAGGGCGCTGGCCAGGTTGGTCAGGCCGGTGATGAGCTGCTCGTTGAGCATGGCGTACATGCCGCGGTACAACGTCAGGCCTGGAAGCATGGGCGTATAGCCCACGATCATGGTGATGAGTGGCGGCATCATGTAGCGACGGGAGAGCAGGCCGCCGGCCAAGCCCACCGCTGCGGCAGAAATGCCCGAGGCAATGACGGCCCCGACGCCCAAGAAGACGACGAGGAAGTAGTAGAACACCATACCGGCGGCGGCCGTGAGACCGGAGATGGTGACCTCGGACCAGGAGGCTCCCAGCGCCAGTGCGAAGGCGGCGGAGCCGATGCCGCCGCACAGTACGAGCAGTGGGATTTGGTGATAGACGGGCGGGGCGAGCGTGGCTAGTGGGGGAAGGCTAAAGCCCAACCACGACGCCACCTGGATACCCAGGCCCACGCCGGCGATGATGGCGCCGGTGGACATGAGAGCCTCAAAGAACTTCGCGGACGAGGTCACGGGTGCGCGGGTGATGCCGTCCACGAGGCACTGTACGAGCGTTAGTCCCGCCACCAGCACGACGATGCCGGAACCGATGATTTGGGAGGGCAGCATCTGGATGCCAAATCGCGCGAAAACGTTGTAGAGGATGGCCGCGGGAATGACGGCAAGCAGGCCGCCGACCAGGTTCTGATAGAACGGCGGCAGCCGGTAGCCGGCGAGGAACATATTCGTGCCCATGATGAGTGCCGAAATGAGGAAGGTGACAACACCGACGAGAAGGTCACCGCCCAGCATCACGGCGATGAATCCACCCATGGCACCCCACGCGCTGACGATGGTGGTCTTGGAATAGGGGTTCTTCATCGCATCGATGTCATCCAAGATCTTCTCCGCCATTGCCGGTGGCGTAGCACCGGAATGGATGGAACGGATGAGCCTGTCAACGGCGGATAGTTTGGTGAAATCCACGGCGATGCTCGGCGCCACGCGGAAGACGTGGAGGTTGTGCCGATCCGGCCCTGTGCCGATGGCGGTGTGGATAGTGATGGTGTTCATCAGGATCGACACGTGGCAGTAGTGCAGGCCATAGGAGGATGCGACGAGGTGAATCTGTGCCTGCACGTCGGTATTGGCTGAGCCCGCTGCAATCAGGATTTCGCCGACGCGCGCGGCGATCTCCATGACGCCGGTGACCTGGGCCGGATCGGTGAGATCGACTGGGGCGAGCGGGGAGGGCGGCGGTGCGGCCTTAGCGGCGTCAATGGTGGCGACCGGAGCCGACCGGTACAGCAGGCGCTGGCGCAAGGAAGAAAGAACAGACACGGAAAAGAAAGACCTCAACAACACTTCTGGGTTCGGTAAGTCAGCACTTTAGTAACTGCCGCGGATTTATGCACCTGCCAGTGCTTTTCGGGCCCCTGACGGCCGCTTTTTCGCAGTGCAACCACCCTGGCTTTCCGTCCATGGGGTGGGCTCAGGTACGATTCCCCATAGCGGATGAGCCGCGGTGCTGGAGTGGCGCAATCGGTAGCGCAACGGTCTTGTAAACCGTAGGTTGCGAGTTCAAGTCTCGTCTCCAGCTCAAAAGGGCCTTTTTCAAGGCCCTTTCTCTCTTTTAGGGCCTATTCGGCGAGGTGGCCCAAGGCGACGTCGATAAGCGCGCGGCGCCTTTGCGGCGGCAGGGGGCGGTCGGTGAGGTGATCGTGGACCCACAGGCCGTCGGCGATGATCGAGGCCAGCACGACGGATTCATCCTCCGAGACAGGATCGGGGAGCCAGCGCCTGTCGACGTCCCTCCACACCTTCTGGAAGTCCGGATGGGACTGTGAGTGGATGGACATGAGCAATTCAATGAGCGGGTCGTTCTTTCCCATGGACTCCAGCGCGGCACGGTAGCGCTGGCGTGGGCTCAGCTGGTCTGCCGTCTTGCCGTCGGAGAGACCGACGAGCTCTTCCTCCCAGCGCTCCGCGCAGAGCTTGTGGCAGTCAATGAGCAGCTCGTGGCGGGTGGGG